>JBBAVQ010000023.1:6216-18997 GCA_040397625.1 Pirellulales bacterium
CGGCCCGAACGCCAGCGGTTCGCGCTTCGGCACCGGTGGCGGCGACGCGGCCGGCTGCCGGGCCCCGGCCCGCCGCACCGCGCATCCCGATGCCCGGGGACGACCCGCGGGGCGAAGATGCCGATGACCGTCACTTCCGCGATTTCTGAACCAGACCAGTTCCCGTCTCGCCGTGGTGTCGATCATGACCCTCTCCGAACCCCAGCTGTCGGCGGCGGCGTATGCCTTCCTCGCCGACCTCGTCTATCGCCGCAGCCGCATCCGGCTCGGGCCCGACAAGCAGGCGTTTGTGTCGGGACGGCTCGGCGGGCAGCTGCGTGCCATCGGCTGCGACAGCTTCGACGCCTACTGCCAGCTGCTCGGCTCGCCTGCGGGCGAAGACGAGGTCGGAGCGGTGATCGACCTGATCTCGACCAACCACACGCAGTTTTTTCGCGAGTCGGAGCACTTTGAGTATCTCGCCCGACAGGTGTTGCCCCGTGCGACCGGTCGTCCGGTGCGGGTATGGTGCGCGGCGGCTGCGTCGGGGGAGGAGGCCTACTCGCTGGCGATCGTGCTGGCAGAGCACTTTCGCGACGCGGGCGTTGAGGCGTGGACACTCACCGCCTCCGACATCTCGCGGAGGATGCTCGACCGCTGCCGGCAGGCGATCTACGAGTCGTCTGCGGTGAAGACCCCGGATCCGGCCCTCCTGCCGCGATACTTCCGCCGCGGTTTCGGCGAGTGGGAGGGCTTCTACCGCGTGAAGCCGGCGCTGCGGCGGCGGGTGAAGGTCGAGCACGTCAACCTGTTTCAGGCGGCCTATCCGTGGCCCGCCGGATTCGACGTGATCTTCTGCCGCAACGTGATGATCTACTTCGACGTCGAGTCGCGGCAGGCCCTCGTGGAACGGCTCTTCGAGCAGCTGGCGCCGGGCGGGCACCTGTTCGTCGGCCACGCCGAGGGGCTGCTCGGCCTGCGGCATCGGTTTCGATCGGTGGCTCCGGGTGTCTACCAGCGGCCACGGGAGGCGCGGGCATGATGGCTGCCGCTCCCGACCGTCGGATCCGGGTGCTCGTCGTTGACGACTCGGCCCTGGTTCGCAAGGCGATCACCGATGCGCTCGCCGACGATCCCGAGATCGAGGTGGTGGGCTCGGCCTGCGACGCCTACGTGGCCCGGGAGAAGATCGAGCGGCTCGATCCCGACGTGGTGACGCTCGACCTCGAGATGCCGCGGATGGACGGGCTGACTTTCCTGCGAATCCTGATGGAGCACCATCCGCTCCCGGTGGTCGTGGTCAGTTCGCTCACGCAGCAGGGCTCGCAGGCCGCGATGGACGCGGTCGAGGCCGGGGCCGTTGACGTGCTCGCCAAGCCCGACGGCACGATGTCGATCGGCGCGCTGGCCGACCGGTTGGCCTATCACGTGAAGGCCGCCGCGGCTGCCGGTGTGCGGCTGCGCCGCTCGCCGCCACGAGCCGTCGAGATGACGGAGCAGGGCGATGCGACCGACAGAGCCGACAAGACTTTCAGGCCCGACAGGCCAGACAGGGGGCCGGTGCGGATCGCATCGGGGCTCGGATCGCGAGGCCTGATCGTGATCGGTGCCTCGACCGGTGGTGTCGAGGCGTTGCGGACGGTGCTGCCGCGGCTGCCCACCGGTCTGCCGCCGATCGCGGTCGTGCAGCACATCTCGGCACACTTCTCGCGGATCGTGGCGGAGCGGCTCAATGCGGTCTGCGGCGTTCGCGTTCGCGAGGCGGGCGATGGCGAACCGCTCGAACCAGGCACCTGCGTGATCGCCCCCGGCGACCACCACCTCGCGGTGGTGCGGCATGGAACCGGCTTTCGCACCCGTCTCCTGCAGACGCCGCCGATTCATCACTGCCGTCCGGCGGTGGATGTGCTCTTTCGCTCGGCGGCCGAGGCCGCGGGGTCGGGTGTCGTGGCGACGCTCATGACCGGCATGGGCAGCGACGGCGCGATCGGCCTGCAGGCGGTTCGTCAGGCCGGCGGCGCGACCATCGTCCAGGACGAGGCCACGTGCGTGGTCTACGGGATGCCGCGGGCGGCCGTGGCCCTCGGGGTGGTCGATCGGATCGTGCCGCTTGCCGGGATTCCGGAAGCAATCGTGGCGGCCGTTGCCGCCCGTCCGTCGGGCTGATCCACACGTGGTTTGGCGTGGTGCGGCGTCGTGCTCGCGTGCGCCGCGTTTCCGGCCAGGTGTCTGCACCGCATCAATCGGCCAGCCGACGGGAAAACGTCACCCGTGGCCGCCGCCGGTTGCCTTTGATTCCCGCCCCGCCGAGAGTGCAGCGCAAGCCCCCGGAACGGACGCATCGGGCCCTGCGACCTACAGCGTTGCGATGCGTTTTCGATCAACCCGGGAGGTGTGACATGCTCCGGATTCGTGTGTGCGGTATGTGGCTGCTCGTGTGGGCGGCCGTGGTGTCGCTGGGGCCGTCCGAAGCACGGGCCAATGGTTCTCCGCCAGGCCGGATTTACGGCGTCGGCGTCGACAACAACATCTACTTCGTCGACACGATGCTCGAGTCGATCACGTTGACGGGGACTTCGCTCTCCAACGGCGTGAAGGCAAACGGCTTCGCCACCGATCGTGATCGCAACCAGGTGTTTTATTTTGGCTCGAACGGCGATCTTTACTACTACGACATCGCCTTGAACACGAACGGCACCGTGGCCACCGGATCGACCTTCGGCGTTGATCCCGACTTTCCTCCCGAGAATGCCGCCTACTACAACGGTTCCTACTGGTACATCGCCAAAGGCAACACCGCCAACAACGTGCTCTACCAGGCGACGTTGACGTACACGGGAAGCACGCCGTCGTTCAGCGGCACGCCGGTTGAATACCAGCTCACGGTGAATGGCAGCACGACGGGGATGATGTTCGGCGACATCGTGGTGAATGGCAGCACGGGGCAGTTGTACGGATCGACCACCCCGGGCTCGGGAGGATTGTTCTTCACGCTCGACATGGCCAGTCTCGTGAGTGGCTCGAGCAATCCGGTGACCGTGCGGTCTTCAGCGAATCCGGTCGGGCTGCAGTTGGCGTTCAGCGAGGACTACACGGTGCTCTATGGGCAGCATTACACCTTCAGCCCGGCGGACCCCGATAATCCGGCGCTGACGGCGGGCGAGTGGTACACCGTCGACACCACGTTGGGCGTCTATTCGGCGATGGCGGGATTCGTCACCCAGCCTGGCATGCGGGATCTTGCCGGCATTGCCGCGGTGCCGGAGCCGAGCCTGTGCCTGCTGGCGGTTGCGGGCCTGGCCGCGGCCGGCCTGTGGAGACGCCGAAGGGCCGCCGTGCGCCGCGCAGGCCCGTAGAAGGCCCTGCGGTCGCGTGCCATTTCCTTTGAGCGGCACACGCACCGCGGTATCATCCGGGCATGAGGCCGACCCGTTGGTACCGATGGCTTGCCATTCCGCTCGTGCTCGTCGTGTTCACGGCCGGTGCTCGGGCGCAGAGTTCCGGCAATCGCGCCCTGGGAATCGACGTTTCCGCCTGGCAGGGCAGCATCTCCCAGACGACGTGGAACAACATCCGCGCGGTTGAGAACCGGCAGTTCGTCTTCGTGCGGGCCTCCCGCGGCGGGACGACCGGCGTCGACAAGCGGGCCGGCGGCTACCCGTCGAACGACGATACGACCTTCACCCTGTCGCAGCGGTACGACGACCCATACTTCGTGCAGAACATGAACCGAGCGCCGGCGGCAGGAATGTTCGCCGGCTCGTATCACTTCGCCCGACCGGACATCATCACCTCCACGTCCAACTCCGGCGGCATCGCCAACACCGCCGTCGACGAAGCCAACCATTTCATCCAGATGGCCGGAGCGTTCATGCGGCCAGGCTACCTGCCCCCGACCTTCGACCTGGAGGCGGGCGACGGCATTCGCACGGACAACGAACTCGCCCAATACTCCCTCGACTTTTCGAACCGCATCTACGACGTGATGCGGATCCGCCCGGTCATGTACATCAACGGCAACTACGCGCAGTACGTGCTGGGGGGCGCGTCGGCCACCCTCCGCAACCAACTCGCCCAGCCCGCGGCCGCCCCGCCGAGCCTCACTGCTCCGGCGTATCCGCAGCTCTGGATCGCCCGCTACCCGAACCAGACAGATCCGAACTCCATCAACGTGCAGACGGGCAACCCCAACGACTCGCTCTCCTCGCTCTACGGCCCGTGGGACGATTACGGCAACTCGCAGCCGTGGGTCTTCTGGCAGTACGCCAGCACGGGCCGGCTCGCCAGTTTCAACAGCGGCAACAGCAATCTCGATTTCAACGTGCTCAACGGCGGGACAGAGTATCTCGAGGATCAGCTCGTCCCGGCCGTCTGGTGGAACGACACCAGCGGTAACTGGAGCACGCTTGCCAACTGGAACAGCGGGCAGAGCGTCACCGCAACGGTCAGTTCGACTGGCCAGCTCACGCCGATCGGCACGCAGACCCTGCCCACCCCGCGACTCCCGGGCGCCGCTGGCACCGGCCCGACGTCCGGGCAGTACGACACCGTCATCCTCGACCGCCCGACCGCCGACATCACCGTCACCCTGAGCAGCGGCACGCACAACATCCGCAAGTTTTATGTCCGTGAGGCGTTCGTCATGAACGGCGGGTCCCTGACCGTGAACTACGTTCCGGTGGCGGAGTCGACGCCGATGTCGATGCAGATCTCATCGACGGTGTCGATTTCGGGCGGGGCGAGCCTCTCCGCCCATACGGTGCTTGTCGATACCACGCGGACGCTCACCGCCGGGAACGCGAATCTGACGTTCGACACGCTGACGCTCGGCCGCGGCACCACCCCCGCGACGCTCGCGTTGAGCGGCGATCTGGCGATCGCCGGCACTTCGGGCAGCACGGCGAAGATCGGCACGAGTTCCGGCACGGCCACGAGCGGTCGCGTCGATCTCGTCGGCGGTAATCGCACGATCACCGTGGCCAACGGCCTCGCGGCGGTGGACCTGCAGGTCGCTGTCCCGCTCATCAATGGCGGGCTGACCAAGGCCGGCCTGGGGACGATGCAGCTGACCGCGGCCAGCACCTACACGGGGCCCACGACCGTTCAGGGGGGCACCCTCTCGCTTGGCCCGAACGCTTCGATCCTCTCGTCGGCCGTCGTCAGGATCGATTCCGGCGCGACGCTCGACGTCACTCAGGCAGCCGGCGGCTACACGGTGAGTTCGGGGCAGACGCTCGGCGGCTCCGGGAGCGTGTTGGGTTCGGTGACCTTCGGTCGTGGATCGACGCTTTCGCCGGGCATGTTCAGCGCGGCGTCGAGCGCCGCCCTGCTTGACGCCGATGTCCCGATCGGCGAACCGGCAGCCGTTGCAGTTCCCGAGCCGAGAGCCCTTGGGTTGATCGGCCTGGCGATCGGTGTTGTAGGCCTCGGGTCGCTGCGGTGGCAGCGAAAAGAGGGCGCGTCGGCCCAAAGCCCGTGCCCAAAAAAAGTCGGGGCGACACGATTCGAACGTGCGACCTCTACGTCCCGAACGTAGCGCTCTAGCCAGGCTGAGCTACGCCCCGATGCGGGCGGCAATCGGGCGAAAACCCGCTACCACCCTTGGGAGAGAACAGTAGCGTACCCGGGCCAGCGGTCGGGGGCAACGCCGCTGCCGCCGCGGCCGGACGAGGCTTCTACGGGTTAAAGCTCGTTCTTGCGAGTCGTGGCGACTCCGCAGCCGGCCGGCGACATGCTCGAAGCCGGCGGGACGTGTGAGTTTGCTGGTCAAACGCTCCGGAGCGGCCGCCGCGATGGACAGACACAGGTTGAAAACCTGTGCTACGGGGGACCTCGAGTCAGGTCAGACGCTGGTCGACCCGCCCTGCATCTGCCGTGCCGTACAGGATTGGCAGGATGCCCGCAGCGAATGTCCGGCGAGATGGCACGGGCAACCCCGAGCCTCATGAACGCGCGAGGATCACGTACGAACCGTGTTATTCCACCGTCACGCTCTTGGCGAGATTCCGTGGCTGATCCACGTCGCAGCCCCGGTTCACCGCGATGTGGTAGGCCAGCAGCTGCAGCGGAATCACGGCGAGGAGCGGCGCGAGCGCGTCGTCGGTGGCCGGGATCTCCACCACGAACTCCGCCAGCCGCTTCACCTCCTCCTGGTCCGGCGTCGTGATCGCGATCACGCGGCCGTTGCGGGCTCTCACCTCCTCGATGTTGGAGATCATCTTCTCGCTGGTGTGCGATGTCGTCGCCAGCACCACCACCGGCATCAACCGGTCGATCAGGGCAATCGGCCCATGCTTCATCTCCGCCGCGGGATAGCCTTCGGCATGGATGTAGGAGATTTCCTTGAGCTTGAGCGCTCCCTCGAGCGCCACCGGGAAGTTGAACGAGCGGCCGAGGTAGAGAAAGTTGGGAGCGTAGGTGAACCGGTCGGCAAGCGACTTGATCGCCGGCTCCTGCGCCAGGATCGACTCGATCTTCTGCGGGATTCGGGCCAGCTCCTCGATTACGGCGCCTGCCCGCTCGGGCGTGAGCGTGCCCCGCTTTCGCCCCAGCGCGATCGCCATCAGCGTGAGCACCACCACCTGCGTCGTGAAGGCCTTCGTGGAGGCCACGCCGATCTCCGGGCCGGCGTGCGTGAACACGCCTGCATCGGTCTCCCGGGAGAGCGTGGAGCCCACCACGTTGCAGATGCCCAGCGTGAGCGCCCCCCGCCGCTTCGCCTCGCGCAGCGCCGCGATCGTGTCGGCCGTCTCGCCGCTCTGCGAGATCACGAGCAGCACGTCGCGTGCGTCGAGCAGCGGCTCGCGGTATCGAAACTCCGACGCATACTCGACCTCGACCGGCAGCCGGGCGAGATGCTCGAAGAGATACTCGCCCACCAGCCCGGAGTGCCAGCTCGTGCCGCACGCCGCGATCGTGAGCCGCGGTGCCGCCATCAGCCGATCCATCACAGGCTCGAGTCCGCCGAGCTGGATCACATGGTCGGCGAGCACGAGGCGACCTCGCAGGCAGTCGGCGATCGCCCGGGGCTGCTCGTGGATCTCCTTGAGCATGAAGTGCGGGAAGCCGGCCTTTTCGATCGCGTCGAGCGACATGGCGAGCTCGTGCACCTCCTTGGTGAGCGGCACGTCGTCGATCGATCGCACCTCGAAGCGGTCGCGGCCGATCACGGCCACGTCGCCGTCGTCGAGGTAGACCACCTTGTTGGTGTGGGCGACGATCGGGGCGGCGTCGGAGGCGACGAACATCTCGCCGTCACCCACGCCGACCACGAGCGGCGAACCGCAGCGGGCCACGTAGAGCCGGTCGGGCTCGGCGGCGTTGAGGAGGGCAAGGCCGTAGGTGCCCGTCACCTGCCGGAGGGCGAGCCGCAACACCGCCTCGAAGGGCAGCGACGGATCGGACTCCTGGATTTCCTCGATGAGTTGGACGAGGACTTCAGAATCGGTCTGGCTGCGGAACACCCGCCCCTTGGCGGTCAGCGACGTCTTGAGGGCCGCGTAGTTCTCGATGATCCCGTTGTGGACCAGCGCGATCCTGCCGGCGGGGCCGACGTGGGGATGAGCGTTGGCGTCGCTCGGTCCGCCGTGGGTGGCCCAGCGGGTGTGGCCGATGCCGACCGCGGCGGTGGCCGGGAGATCAGCCGCCCGGACCTCCAGGTCGCGAACGCGGCCCGCGCACTTGGCCACCCGGAGATCGCCATTGAGCACCGCGATCCCGGCCGAGTCGTAGCCGCGGTATTCGAGCCGCGCCAGGCCCGCGAGGAGGATCTCGCGGCATGCCCCCGGGCCGATGTAGCCCACGATTCCACACATCGAACGCGTCTCCCTGCGATTGCTGTGTCTCGGTGACGGATTACGATCAGTTTACGGAGCCGTGGTGCCGGGCCGTCCGGAATAAGTTCTTCTCGAGTCGGGGTGTGCAGGCAAGCGGCCAGCAGAGGGCAGCCGTACCGCTCACGCGGTTACGCTTGCTGGGGCAGAGGGCAGCCGTACCGCTTACGCGGTTACGCTTGCTGGGGCAGAGGATAGCCGTACCGCTCACGTGTGACCCGTATCATTCGTCATGACCCATTCGCTGCTGTTCTTCGAGGACGATCAGGCTGCGCATCTCGAGCCGCTCACGCTCACGCGGCCCGTTCACGACCTGCGGCTCGGCCTGACCACGATTCGCGAGAAGTGGGAGCGGGCCCTGGGCGTCGACCGCGGGACCGGGCCGCTGCGGTCGCACCTGCGGGGCGTGTTTCCAGCGGCGACCAGGAAGCAGCGGACATCGCCCGCGATCTGGATCAACTCGCGGTATCTGCCGACGCCCAACCTCGTCGCCGCGATCCGTCGCCGGCCGGAAGGACACCTCCGCGACGGCGACGATCTCGTCGCCGCGTGGTCCACGCCCGAGCACACCGGCGAGTGGTTCGACGAGGGCCGGCCGCGGCCGGCCGCCGCTGGAAGGCGCGTGGACGCGGAGGGGCTGCAGCGACTCGTTCATCCCTGGGACATCGCCGGGCTGAACCCCGCGGCGCTCGAGTCCGACGCCGCGGCCTGCAGCTGGAAGCCAGGGCTGGGGCCTCTCTGGAGCCCGTCGGCCGTCGTCGATCGCCCCGAGCAGTTGTTCATGCATGCCAGCGCCGTGGTCGAGCCCGGCGCGATCGTGGTCTGCGACGAGGGGCCGGTGCTGCTCGACGCCGGCTCACGGGTGATGGCGGGGGCGATCCTCCGCGGGCCGGTGGCCGTGGGGCAGGGGGCGACCGTGCGGATGGGAGCCCGGATCTACGGCGGCACCACCATCGGCCCGCACTGCAAGGTGGGCGGTGAGGTGGCGAGCACCGTCTTTCATTCCTACTCCAACAAGGCGCACGAGGGCTACGTCGGTAACTCGGTTTTCGGGCAGTGGGTGAATCTCGGCGCCGACACCACTGCCTCGAACCTCAAGATGACCTACGGCACGGTCAAGCTCCTCGACTGGCCGACCGGGCTCGAGGTGGACTCAGGCGAGCTGTTCGTCGGCACGATCATGGGCGACCACTGCAAGACCGGCATCAACACGATGCTCAACACCGGCACGGTGTGCGGCGTGGGTTCGATCGTGGTCGGGGCCGGGTTTCCAGCCCGTGAGGTTCCGTCGTTCAAGTGGGCGCAGGCGGGGTCGCTGGTGGACTACCGCCTCGAGAAGGCGCTCGTGGACATGGAGCGGATGATGGCCCGCCGCGGCGTGGCGCTCGATCGTCACTACCGGCGGATGATGGAGGCGATCTTCGCGATGGGCCGCGGGTGAACCCTGGCTCGTCCGGCGTGACCGCCCTCACTTCGTCGCCGACACGCAGACGAGTTCGCGGTCGTTCCGCACGAAGATGCAGCCGTCCGCAAACGCCGGATGGCTCCAGACCACCTCACGGCCGAAGCACTCGTTGGTCGGCTCCACGACCCGCATGCGGCCGAGTTCCTCGTACTGCTGCGGCGAGAGCCGGGCGAGGATCAGGTGGCCCGTCTCGCTGAAGATCCAGGTGCGGGTGGCACCGGCCGGATCGCCGGCCACCGGATCGGCCTGGCGAACCACGAAGGCGGTGCCGTGCTTGCTGCGGCGTTCACCGCCGGTGGTGGGCTCGAGCGTCTCCCAGAGGCGGCGGCCGTCGCCGAGCGCCACCGCCGTGAGCGCGCCGGTGTCGCAGTCGCACCCGTAGAGCACGTCGCCGGCGATGAAGGGCGTGGCGTTGGCGCAGTAGACGGCCGACTTGGGCTCGCCGCGCCAGAGGAGCCGCGGTGCCGCGGCATCGGCGGCGAGGGCGTAGAGCGCTCCCACCCTGCCGATGCCGCTGGCGAAGAGCACGCGGCCGAGGCTTGTGTCGGCCACCTGCGGCGCCATGATCGACATGCCATACATCGGCTTGAGTGGCTGCGACCAGAGCACGCGGCCTGTGGCGGGGTCGAGAGCGTTGAGGTTGTCGGCATCCCAGATCACGAGCTGCCGCGAGCCGCCGCTCTCGATGATCGTCGGCGGACAGTAGCCGCTCTCGCTGGCGGTGAGGGCTCGCCAGCGTTCCTCGCCGGTTTTTCTGTCGAACGCCACCGCCACGCTGCCCGGACCACCCACGAGGCAGATGAGCAGGTCGCCCTCCACGAGCGGATGGCCGCAGAAGCCCCAGATCGGCGTGGGGGCCGAATAGTCTTTCTTGAAATCCTTCGACCAGAGCATCCGGCCGGTCTCGGCGTCGAGGCAGGCGAGGTTGCCTTCGGCGCCGAGCATGTAGACGCGGCCGTCGGCGACCGTCGGCGTGCAGCGCGGCCCTGAGGCGTAGGAGAGCGAGTAGCCGCAGTCCTGTTCGTGCTTCCAGCGCAGTTCGCCGGTCTCGGCGTCGAGGCAGAGCAGCCGCTCGGTGCCGGAGCGGGCGGTGCGATCGTTCGGGCCGTTCACCAGTTCGCCCGCGCGGGCGACGAAGTCGGCGAGATAGACGCGGCCATTCGCGACCGCGGGGCCCGAGTAGCCGCCGGCCACCGGCACCCGCCACTTCACTGGCAGTCCGCCGGCGGGGATCGTGGTGACGAGCCGCTGTTCCCGCCAGGTCGCATCCCGCTGCGGCCCGAGCCACTGCGGCCAGTCTTCGGCCCGCGCCGTGCCTGCTCGGCACACCGCAACGAGAGTCAATCCAAGAAGGAACAGGAGGCGGGTGTGCATGGGAAGGTTCCAGGGATGACGAGAACGATTCATGCTCTGCCGGGGGTGGCGGTGAGCTCGGGCAAGTCTGTCGAGACGTCGATGCCGTCGGGCCGCCAGTCGATCACCTCGACTTCCGCGGTGCGTCGGCCACGAAACTCGTTGATCTTCGGTCGAAACGCGATGTGGAATGGCTGGCCTGGGGCCGGCAGATGCGGCAGCCATTCGCCACCACCGAAGGCCACGCCGCGAATCTTCTTCCCGTGCTGCAGGAGCTGGAGCTGGAGCGTCTTGCCCGACTGCCCCATCGTGCGGGCCGGTTCGGCGAGCGTCACGCCCGATGCGCAGAGCACGGGCCGGCGGTTGCCCTCGCCGAACGGCGCCAGCTTCTCGAGCTGCTCCACCGTGTCGAGCGTGAGCGCGCCGAGCGAGGTTTCGCCGTCGATCGTGACCTGCGCCCGCCGCAGCTGCTCCGGCATCCGCGACTCCACCTCCGCCACGAACGCCCGGCGGAAGTCGTCGATTTTCGCGTCGTCCACCTGCAGGCCTGCCGCCGCCGCGTGCCCGCCGCAGCCGAGCAGGTGCCCGCTGCAGGCCTTCACCGCCGCGAGCACGTCGAAGCCCGGCACGCTCCGCACGCTGCCCACAGCGGGGCCACCCTGGAGCGGATCGCGGGCGATCATCACCACCGGCCGGTGCCACCGCTCGGCGAGCCGGCCCGCCACGATGCCGACCACACCCTTGTGCCAGCCGCGGTCGGCGAGCACGACCGCCGCGTCGATCTCCGGGTCGAAGCATTCCTTGGCCTGCTTCGCCGCCGCCAGCTGCAGGCTCCGCTCCTCGGTCTCCCGCTGCGCGTTGAGTTCGTGGAGGTAGTCGGCGAGTTGGGTACCGCGGGCGGCATCGTCGGTGACGAGCAGTTCGATGCCGTTGGCGGCCGTCGCCATCCGGCCCGCGGCGTTGAGCCGGGGGCCGAGCTTGAACGCGATGTGTTCGCTGTCGAGCCGCGACTGCTCCGCAAGCCCCGTCAACTCGATCAGCCGCGCCAGCCCGGGACCGCCGCGCGTGCGGACATTGTCCAGGCCGTGCTTCACCAGCAGCCGGTTTTCGTCCACGAGCGGCATGACGTCGGTGACGGTGCCGAAGGCCGCCAGGCCGATGGCTCGCAGGAGCGCCTCGCGGAGCCGCGGAGTGACGCGGCTTGCACCGCTCGCCCGCGTGGCGATCGCCCAGGCCAGCTTGAAGGCCACGCCGGCCCCGCAGAGGCCGCCGAATGGATAAGCGGTGCCGGGGAGCCGCGGGTGCACGAGGACGTCGGCGGCGGGAAGCTCGTCGGCGAAGTTGTGATGGTCGGTGATGATCAGTTCGAGGCCGAGGTCGCGGGCGTGCTGCGCCTCGGCGACACCCGTGATGCCGCAGTCCACCGTGACCACCAGGTTCGTGCCCTGCGACGCGAGCGTGGAGAGTGCGTCGGCGTTGAGGCCGTAGCCCTCCTCCTGGCGGCTCGGCACGTACCACGCGGGCGAGGCGTCAAGCGCCTGCAGGCAGCCCACGAGGATCGCCGTGGCACACATGCCGTCGGCGTCATAGTCGCCGTAGATCGCGATCTTCCGGCCGGCCTTCACGGCGGCGAGGATTCTGTCGGCGGCCTCGGGCACGCCGGGGAGCGTTTCTGGATCGCGGAGGTCGGCGAGGGTGCCCGAGAGGAACGACTTCACCGCCGCGGGATCGGTGACTTCCCGGGCGACGAGCAGGCTCGCCAGGATGCTCGATACCCCCGCCGCCCGTTCGAGCGCGGCGACGGCGGCACGGTCGTGGGGGCGGATGTGCCAGCGCTTCGGCATCGGGAGTCCCTTCCGCGGCTGAGGCCGCCGAACGCGGCTGAGGCCGCCAAAAGGGAATCAGTATAAGACGCTCCGATACCGCCCGAAACGAGCCGGGAAACGCTATAGTAGCGGCCCGTTCACCCGGAGGATCGCCATGCTGGCCGTCGATGTCCCGCTCCCGCAGTTTGCCGCCAAGCCCGCCCGCGGCGACGTGCCGAAAGACAAGGTGCTCTGCGAATACTGCACGGCCAAGTGCTGCCGCTACTTCGCCCTGCCGCTCGAGACGCCGACCACCCGCGAGGAGTTCGAGTACATCCGCTGGTTCC
>JBBAVQ010000024.1:0-18683 GCA_040397625.1 Pirellulales bacterium
CTGATCACGTTCTTCATGCTCACGCTGAGGACCGTGATCACCGAGGGCGACTTCGACATCCGCATGCCGCTCGGCGCCAGCGCCGGGGCCGCCACGGAGGATCAGCTCCCGCCGGTCCGCGTGAGGATGACGGCCGGCCCCGGCGGGGAACGCACCAGCCTGACGATGAACGGCCAGCCGATCGAAGACTTCGATGAGTTGCGGCGGCGGATCGTCGACCTCGTGGGCGCCGGCCCCGGTTCGAGCGCCGACAAAACCGAGGTGGAACTCGACTGCGACCCAGACCTGAGCTACGACAACGTGATCCGGGCGGTGACGGCGGTCTCGGGGCAGGTCCAGCCCGACGGCACGGTGGTGGAGCTGATCAAGAAGATCAAGTTCGCGCCGCCAAAAAAGAAGTAGCAGGCTCATCCACGTGTTGTGTGGACAGCCGGTAACGTGCGGGCTGGAAAAGTTCATAGCCCGATCGTGCCTGCCCTCGAGCGGGCTATGGGAGCAAGCGCAGCCACGACCAATCCGCCTGCGGCGGATCGGTGCCCGGCGAAGCGCAGGCAGCATCGTGTGAGCGAAGCCCAGGATGGCCGCAGCGAACGTCCGGCGACAAAGCACGGGCGGACTCTCGCTCGCCCTCAGGAGCACAGGTTGTCAACCTGTGCCGAGATCACGGCTGAAGCGCTCCACGCCGCGATTCGCCGCATGTGCAGGTTGACAACCTGCACCTACTTCCGCGGGTGAAACTTCTCGTGCACCGCCCGAAGGCGGCCGGCATCGACGTGGGTGTACCGCTGCGTTGTCGCGATGCTCGCGTGGCCGAGCATCTCCTGCACGTGCCGAAGGTCGACGCCTCCCGCCACCAGATGCGTGGCGAAGCTGTGCCGCAGCGTGTGGGGGCCGATGTCACTCGGCACGCCAGCGTTGTCGGCATGCAGCCGCACGATCTCCCAGATCCGCATCCGTGACAGCCGGTTGCCACGGGTCGAGAGCACCGCCCAGGAGGGCATGCCGGTGGCCCGCGAGGCAAACGCCTGCCGGGGGCCGTCGAGCCAGGCACGGACGGCGGCGATGGCCCGGCGGCCGAGCGGCACGACCCGCTCCTTGTCGCCCTTACCGCGGCAGGTGCAAAAGCTCTCCGCGAGATGCACGTCGCCGATGCGGAGGGTGGAGACCTCGGAGGCACGGCAGCCCGTGGCGTAGAGCAACTCGAGCAGCGCGCGGTCGCGGCAGGCCCGCGGCGACCCGCCCTCCGGGCTCTCCAGCAGCCGGTCCACCTGGCCCGGCGAGAGCGTGCCCGGAATCACGTCGTCTCGCTTCGCCGCCGTGATCAACTCGGCGGGACTCTCGGTGATCACGCCCTCGAGCTGCAGAAACGCGTAGAACGTCTTCAGCGTCGCCGCCTGCCGGGCGATGCTCGCCCGTGCCAGCCCCTTCTTCGCCAGGGCCGCGAAGTAGTCGCTCAGGTCGCGGACGTTCAGCGCTGCCGGCGGCCGGCCGGCGAGCCACGTGGTGAAATCCCGGAGGTCGCGGCGGTAGGCCGCCTGCGTGTTGGCCGCAAGCGCCCGCTCGTGACGGACGTAGTCGAGAAACCGCTCGACGAGGATCGAGGCCGCAGCCCCCGTCTCCGCCGCGACCACCTGGTCGAGCACGATCTTCCGCGTCCGCCGTGGCTTGGGTGAGTCACTCATGCGTGCCGGCGTCGTTCCCCCAACGCGAGGCCTTACGGCCTCCCGATCCGTCCAAGCCCAACGCCGTGAGGCGTGGGGCAAACCGCTACCAGACGCCGCGTTCAGCGTGGTTCGCCCGCGGCCTTACGGCCGGTCGGCTTCCACCGGCACCGTCCAAGCCCAACCCGGTCAGACGTCGTAGCCGAGGTTCGGGGCGAGCCACCGCTCGACTTCCGACACCGCCATGCCCTTCCGCGCCGCGTAGGCCTCGACCTGCTCCCTCGTGATCCGGTCCACTGCGAAGTATCGGCTCTCCGGATGGGCGAAATAGAGCCCGCTGACGCTTGCCGCCGGCATCATCGCGAAACTCTCCGTAAGCCGCATGTCCGCCCCCTGCTCCGCCCCGAGCCAGGCGAAGATGGCCTGCTTCTCGGTGTGGTCGGGGCAGGCAGGATAGCCCGGGGCCGGCCGGATGCCGCGATACTGTTCGTCGATCAGCTGCTCGGGGGTGAGGTTTTCGGCCCGACCGTAGCCCCACTCCCGCCGAACCTTCGCGTGGAGCCATTCAGCGCAGGCCTCCGCGAGCCGGTCGGCGATCGCCTTCACCATGATCGACGAGTAGTCGTCGTGCTCGGCGTCGTACTTCCGGCAGAGTTCGTCGCAGCCGTGGCCCGTGGTGCAGGCGAAGGCCCCGAGGTAGTCCTTCCGCCCGCTCTCGATCGGCGCCACGAAGTCGGCCAGGGCATGAAACACGTCCTGCCCCTTCCGCTCCCACTGCTGCCGGAGGGTGTGCACCCGGCCGAACTCGGCGGTCCGGGATTCGTCGGCGTACAGGGCGATGTCGTCGCCCACCGCACTGGCCGGGAAGAAGCCGTAGACGGCCTTCGCCTGGAGCGATTGGTCGCGGACGATCCGGTCGAGCATCTCCGTCGCGTCGCGATAGAGCTTTCGCGCCTCCTCGCCGACGACGGCGTCGTCGAAGATGGCGGGATACTTGCCCCTGAGCTCCCACGACATGAAGAAGGGCGACCAGTCGATGAAGGGGACGAGGTCGGTGAGCGGAACCGCATCGAGGATCTTCACGCCGAGAAACTCGGGCACGTCGATCTGGGCGGCCGCCCAGTCGCAGGTCCACCGATTCGCGCAGGCGGTTGCGTAGGAAACGAGCTTCGTCTCCTGTCGCCGCTTGAAGTTTTCCACGTCGCGGGCCTGGGCCTCGCGAGTGGATCGCACGAACTCCTCCCGGGCCGTTGAACTCAGGAGCTTCTCGACCACGCCGGCCGCCCGCGAGGCGTCGTTCACGTGCACCACGGCGCCCGAATACTTCGGGGCGATCTTCACGGCCGTGTGCCGCGCCGAGGTCGTGGCCCCGCCGATCAGCAGCGGCATCTTCAACTTGGCGTGCTCGAACTCCTGAGCGACCTGCACCATCTCGTCGAGGCTCGGCGTGATCAGCCCCGAGAGGCCGACGATGTCGGCCTGATGCCGGACCGCCTCGTCGATGATCTTCGTGCAGGGCACCATCACACCCAGATCGACCACCTCGTAACCGTTGCAGCCGAGCACCACGCCCACGATGTTCTTGCCGATGTCGTGCACGTCGCCCTTCACCGTGGCCATCAGCACGGTGCCGCGCTTCGTGTCGGCGGCCCCCGAGGCGGCCCGCTCGGCCTCCATGTACGGGAGCAAGTGGTTCACCGCCCGCTTCATCACGCGGGCACTCTTCACCACCTGCGGCAGGAACATCTTCCCCTCGCCGAACAGGTCGCCGACCGTCTGCATGCCCCGCATCAGCGGCCCCTCGATGATCTCGAGGCTCGTCGCATAGTGTTCCCGGGCCGCCTCGACGTCCTCCTCGACGTGGTCGGCGATCCCTTTCACGAGAGCATGGGTGAGCCGCTCCTCGACGCCGAGCGTCCGCCAGATATCGACCTTCGCCGCCTCGCCGGAGCCACGGTTCTTCACCGTCTCGGCAAACTCGACGAGCCGCTCGGTGGCGTCGGGCCGCCGGTCGAAGAGCACGTCCTCCACCCGCTCCTTCAGATCCGGCTCGATCTCCTCGTAGACGGCGAGCTGGCCGGCATTGACGATGCCCATCTCCATCCCGGCCTGGATGGCGTGATACAGGAAGCTTGAGTGCATCGCCTCGCGGACGATCTCGTTGCCGCGGAACGAAAACGAGATGTTGCTCACGCCCCCCGACACCTTCACCAGCGGCATCACCTGCTTGATCCGCTTCGTGGCCTCGATGAAGTTGACCGCATAGCGGTTGTGCTCCTCGATGCCGGTCGCGACCGTGAGGATGTTGGGGTCGAAGATGATGTCTTCGGGCGGAAAGCCGGCCTCTTCCGTCAGCAGCCGGTAGGCCCGCTGGCAGATCGCGACCCGGCGCTCGACGTCGGTGGCCTGGCCCTGCTCGTCGAACGCCATCACCACCACCGCCGCGCCGTAGCCGCGGACCGTGCGGGCGTGCTCCAGGAAGACCTCCTCGCCCTCCTTGAGGCTGATCGAGTTCACGATCCCCTTGCCCTGGATGCACTTCAGCCCCGCCTCGAGCACCTCGAACCTCGAGGAGTCGATCATGATCGGAACCTTGGAGATCTCAGGCTCGCTGGAGAGGAGCGTGAGGAACTTGGTCATCACCTTGACGCCGTCGAGCATCCCCTCATCGACGTTGATGTCGATGATGTTGGCGCCGTTCTCCACCTGCTGGCGGGCGACGCCCAGGGCCTCCTCGTATCGCTCCTCCTTGATCAGCCGCGCGAAGGCCCGTGAGCCGGTGACGTTGGTCCGTTCGCCGACGATCGTGAAGCTGGTCTCCGGCCGGATCTCCAGCATCTCCAGCCCGGAATACCGTGACCGCCGCGGCGGCTCCGCCGGCTTCCGCGGCGGGTAGTTCCGCATCGTGTCGGCGATCGCCTTGATGTGGGCCGGCGTGGTGCCGCAGCAGCCCCCGACGATGTTGAGCCAGCCGTTCTGGGCGAACTCCTCCAGCACGCTCGCCATCATCTCGGGCGTCTCGTCGAAGCCCCCCAGCGCGTTGGGCAGGCCCGCGTTGGGATAGCAGCTCACGAGCCGCGGCGTGGCCCGCGACAGGTCGGCGACGTGCGTGCGGAGCTTCTCGGGTCCGAGGGCACAGTTGATGCCGGCCGAGAGCAGATCGACGTGCGAGATGCTCGTCCAGCAGGCCTCGACCGTCTGCGCGGAGAGCGTCCGCCCACCTTCGAAAATCGTGAACGACGCCATCACTGGCAGGGAGCGGCCGAGATCGGAGAACGTCTGCTCGATGGCGTGCAGGCAGGCCTTGAGCACGAGCGTGTCGAAGGCGGTCTCGGCGAGGAGGATATCGACGCCCCCTTCGATGAGCGCCTCGATCTGCTCCCGGTAGGCGGCCACCATCTCGTCGTAGGTGACGTCGCGGTGGCCGGGATCGGCCACGTTGCCGGCGATCGAGAGCTGCTTGTTGGTGGGGCCGATCGAGCCCGCCACGAACCGGGGCCTGTCCGGCGTCTTCGCCGTCGCGGCGTCGGCCGCAGCCCGTGCCAGCGACGCGGCGACGAGATTCATCTCCCGCGTGTGCTCCTGGAGCCCAAAGTCGGCCAGGGCCACGCTCGTGGCGCCGAACGTGTTGGTCTCGACGATGTCGGCACCCGCCTCGAGGTAGGCGGCATGGATGCCGCGGATCGCATCCCCCTGCGAGAGCGTCAGGGCATCGATGCAGTTCTTGAGGTCGCGGTGATGGCTGGCAAACCGCTGGCCGCGAAACCCCGCCTCGTCGAGGCCCAGCTGGTGGACCATGGTCCCCATGGCGCCGTCAAGGATGGCGATGCGGGTGTCGAGGACGGAACGAAGGAGATCGGAACGGGCTGAGAGGGAGGCCTTCGACATCGACGATCCGGGTCTGGAAAGAGGAAAGAACGGCGGAAACTCTGCCGATTGACGGCGTCGTCGCATCATAGGCGACTCGGGGAACAGGGCATACTGCACCGCCTGGAGGACGCGATTGGCTCGCCCCGATGGTGCTGGCTGGGCAGGGGCCATCCCGCTCACGGCCGGTGGTTCAAGGCGCGAGTCGGCCCACGACGATGCTGCGGCGAGAGGACGTCCATGAAGGTGCTGGCCCGCATTCCCGCGCTCGATGCCGCGGCGATCACGATCGCCGGCGCCGCCCAGGCGCCCGCCGGCGAACGGAGCGAATCGCCCGGAGCCGCTCCGGGGCCGCAGCTGGCCGCGGTGGAGATGCGGCCACAGGTCCGCGTGCGACGCCCACGGAGCCGGTTTCCCTCGGTCTCGGTCGCTGCCCTGGCCCTCCTGGCCGCCATCGCCTGGTCGCTCGCGTCGTGGAGCGACGCGCACCGCGCGGAGCGGAGCCGCGTGGAACGGCTCGCGCGGATGCAGCCTGTCGCGGCGCCGGAGACGATCTCCCGATGACGCTGGACTTTCTCGACGCTGCCTTCGTCGATCGTTGGCAGACGTCGCTGCCTCCCGCCGTCGGCACCCCGTCTGACATGTCGCGGGCCGAGTCGCCGGTGGTCATGCCGACGACCACGCCGGGAACCGCGGCAGCCGATCCGCCGGCAGCCGACGACTTCGTGGGGCGGCTGATGGCCGCGGCTCGAACGGAATGGGAAGCCCTCGCCGATGAGGCGGTCGCCGCCCGTGGCCGGGGCCGCCGCGCGATCGCGATCGTGGCGTGCGAGCGTGCCGCCGGCTGCTCGACCCTCTGCACCGGTCTCGTCCGCGTGCTCCGCGATCGAGGCCGCGATGCGGTCGGGTGCGCGGCGGTCGCGATCCCGTCCACGGGCACGCCGCACGACAAACGGATCGTGATCGTCGACGGGGGCGTCTGGTTTCCGCCGGGACGGATCAATCGGCAGCGGCTGCTCGTGGTCTCGAGCGGATGCGATGCGGCGATTCTCGTCGTCCGCTCCGGATCTCGTCCGCCGGCCTGCTGGTCCACCTGCCTGGAGGCGATCGGCGTGGAACCGCTCGGCGAGGTCGTCTCGTTCGTTCCCACTTCCGCCGGACCCCTACCATGACGCCCGCCCTCCGACCGACATCGTCTGTCGCGCCATCGCAGCAGGCTGCAGCCGCCAAGATCGCCGCGGCAATCGAACGCGCCGGGGGCGTCGCGCTCCTCTGTGGTCCGCAGGGGGTGGGCAAGACCACCGTGCTGGCGGCGGTGGCCGCGGCCGAGCAGCGCCGCGGCCGCTCCGTGGAATGCCGCGACCTCCTCGACTGGCTCCGGGCGGCCGCGCCGTGGCCGGGTGACCTGCCCGACGTGGTCGTTGCCGACGCCGCTCATCACGCCGCCGATGGCGACCTCGCGAGGATGCTGGCTGCCTGCCGGCACCGCGCCTCGCCGGCCTGTCTCGTGCTCGCCGGCGAGGGACGTCTGCTCACCCTCGTCTCCCGCGACACGGCAGTCGAGCGGGCGATCCACCTTCGGGCGAGCCTGCGGCCGCTCTCTCCCGACGAGTCGAGCCTGCTCGTCGTGCCCGTGCTCACGGCCGCAGGCATCGGCGTCACCACCGCCGAAGGACTCGTGGACGTGATCCATGAGATCGGCGGGGGCATCCCGGCCGCGATGCTCCGGCTCGCCGACCTGGCCACCGTCGTAGCCACCTCGCGTCCTGACCGATCACTCGGCCACCGCGACATCGAGGCGATCCACCGCCGCCTCTCGCCGCTCGCGGCGTGACGCCCCTCATGGGCGTCGCACGTGATCGTGAGGCGTTCACGATGCTCAGGGCTGTCCGTGCCCGTCGCGGCCCCTGGTAGCACAGGTTTTCAACCTGCGTGGTATCCCGGTTCGCGTTGGGCACGGGGTATTCCGGAAGGGGGAGCGGCCGGATCGGAGGCACGCGCAGAAGCCGGTGAGGCGTGTGCCAAGCAGCGGTCGCTCCAAAGCGTTTGAGCAGAGAACTCACACGTCCCGCCGGCGCCGAGCATGTCGCCGGCCGGCTGCGGTGGCCCTCCGATACGCGAGGATCAAGTGCAACACCCCTCAGTGCTCGGCGCAGTCCTCAGCGCGGGCGCGGGCCAGCAGGGCGGAGACGGAGTCTTTGGTCGGCAGACGGGCAGATCGGTCCGGCGCGAATGCCTCCACTTCCATCGTGGGCCGACGGCCTTCGACGAGATCGGCGATCAGGACGGCCGTGCCCGTCGACTGGTGGAGTCCGGCGCGGAAGTGACCGGCCGCGACAAACGCGTTGCCACAGGCCGGGGCGCGGCCGATCGTGGGCAGGCCATCGACGGTGCCGGGACGGAGCCCGGCCCACGACCGCTCCGGTGCCGCACCGCCGAGATCGCCGAGCAGGTCTCGGGCGAACGCCACGAGCCGGGTGACCGTCGCCTCGTCGGTCGAGGCGTCGAACCCGACGTCCTCGAGCGTGGAGCCGGACAGCAGCGTGCCGTCCTCGCGGGGTACGAGATAGTCGAGTCCGCGATTGACCACGCGAACGAGCCGTGGCTCCGCCATCCGAAGCTGCACGATCTGGCCGCGAATCGGCCGCGTCTCGATCGACACGCCGAGCGACTCTGCCAGCAACCCCGACCAGGCCCCCGCCGCGAGCACGTACGCCCCGGCTGTCACCGTCTCGGAGCCTCCCGCCACGTCGGCCACCACACGGTCCACGCGGCCCTCGCGGACCGCGATCTCACGCACGGTCGCGCCGCGGGTGATGGCTACCCCGCGGCGTTCGCACGACCGCTCGAGTGCGTCGAGATGCCGCGGCGGCCGGATCTGTGTCTCGTCGGGCAGCCCGTAGCCGCCCAGCACGGCCGACTGCAGGACGCCCGGCGCGAGCGCCGGCTCACAGTCCGTCAGGTCCGAGGCATCGAGCCACTCGCACGCCACACCCCGCGCCCGCCACGCCGCCGCGTCGGCCTGAAGCCGTGAGCGGCCCGCATCGTCGCGATACACGTGCAGCCCGCCGCAGACCCGCAGCCCCGTGTCGATGCCTGTCTCCTCGAGAAGATCTCGCGCCCAGTCGCGGTGGAGCCGATCGCTCCAGGCGGTGAGCCGCTCGATGGGCGTTGCATCGGCACGCTCCGGTGCCGGCGGAAAGATGCCGGCCGCGGCCCAGGAGGCCGTGTCACGCCACGGTTCGCGAACGAGCACCCTGACCGTGCGGCCGCGGCCCGCGAGTTCCCGGGCAATCGACAGGCCGACAATGCCTCCACCGATGATGCAGCAGTCGATCATGCTGGGCGGTGGAGTGTCAGGCGTTGGTGGCAACGGCGGGGCTGTCGGCGATGTTCACCCACACGTGGACGTGGGGCGAGCCGCGGAAGTGCCAGACGAAGGACGGGCCTTCCAGCCGCCAGTTGTCCCAGACGCCGTCGTCGCCGAGATCGTCGTCCTGGTAGAAGGCGAGCCGGCAGCGGTCGAGGCCTCCCTGGGCCGTGAGGCAGCCGCGCACCTCGTCGCGATCGACGGTGCGGTAGGGCTCGAGCAATACGCCGAGCACGCGTTCGAGTTCCGCCCGCTGGTCGGCGGAAAGTTCCGACACCGGAATGCCAAGTGGCTCCTGGCCGCTGCGGCGGAAGGCGATCGCGTTTTCAGGAGGTGTTTTCGCCACCATCGCCAGATCCCGCTGGCGTCCGTCGAGCATGGCGAACACGCCGTTGGCGGCGACGGCCTGCGGCCAGAAGACGTTGCCCGCGTGATCCTTCTCCTCCGTGCCGCCGCCGGTGTCGTGGCCGTAGAAGATCGGGCCTCCGAAGGCGACGTGCTCGGCCGAATCACCGTCGCAGCGGAGGGTCATGTGCCGGCCGGTGAGGAGGAACTGAAACGTCCCGCTGCCCGGTTCGCCGATGAGGGCGACCGACTGACCGTGCCCGAAGCCACCGGTGTCGTCCTCGAGCTGTTTGTCGAAGCGGGCGTGCCAGTCCGGGTCGATCAGCCGCTCGAAGATCTCGCGAACGAGCTGCTGCTGGTCCTTCGAGAAGAAGTCTCCCTTCACCGCGGGTGCGGTGGCGTTCCAGTTGTTGCCCACCCTCGTCCGCAGGAGCCCGAACTTTGGATGCACGTAGTCCCAGGGAACGCAGATCTTCGATCGCTGGCCGGGCGAGAGCGACGCGTGCAGCCGACCGGCAAGCGTCTCGGCTGTGGGGGCGGCTGATTCCGCCGCCGACACGAACGGATTGCGGATCGCTGCGGCAGCGGCCATGGCCGCAGAGGATCGCAGGAGATGTCGTCGCGATAGTCGCATCGTCGAGCTCGTGCTACGGGCTTCAATAGTTCCAGTTGTTTCAGCCTACGACACCCGCACGATGCGTGCCAAACCGCCACGAGAGTTGAGCCTGCCGGCGGGCGATGGGAGCGCACCGGGACGGGCACAGGTTGAAAACCTGTGCTACGGAGGAACGAGCGTAGCGGCGAAGTCAACGTGCCCCCATCGCTTACGCGATTGGGCTTCCTGAATGGCGAGCGAGGGGCTGCCCATGCCCCGGGAGCCGGCGTTGCTTCCGACGCGGAGCCAGGATGGCGAAGCGGAGGAAGCATCGAGTGAGCGGATGCCACGATGGCATCCGCGAACGTCCGGCGACGGGGCGTGGGCAGCCCCTCGCGGCGCGGCGGAGTCGGCGTGTCCCCCATCGCTCACGCGATTGGGCTTCCTGAATTGAGAGCCCGATGCTCACGGACGCCGCTGGCATGCGGGGCAGAAAAATGTCGCCCGCTGCGTCTGCACGATCCGCATGATCGCAGTCCCACAGCTTGAGCACGGCTCTCCCTCGCGGCCATACACGCGGTGCCGGCGTTGGAACCGGCCCACGCGGTTGTCGGCCGTGCGGTAGGTCTCGTCGCCGATGCTCGAGCCCTCAAGCCGCACCGCGTCTGCAAGAACCCGGCGAGTCTGGTCCGCGATGAGATCCCACTGCGGCTTTTTCAGCCGGCGGCAGCGACTCCGCGGATCGATTCCCGCGCGGAAGAGAATCTCCGCGGCGTAGATGTTGCCGATGCCCGCCACGGCCCGCTGGTCAAGGAGCGCCACCTTGACGGCCCGTCGCGAATCGCCGAGCCGCGTCGCGAGATCCTCCGCGGTGACGACGAGGCCGTCGGGGCCGTGCTTGTGCGGCCCACAGGCACGCTCGAGGCCTGCATCGTCAAACAGCCGGATCGTCCCCAGCCCGCGGCGATCCCAGAACGTCAGCCTGCCGGAGCCTCGGCCCGCGAACTCGACCACCATGCGAACGTGCTCGGCCGTCGGAGGATCGACGACGAGCATCAGCCCCGTCATCCGTGGCTCAAAGGCCAGCCACCGCCGCTCGTCCCCTCCCCCGGCGGCGAGTTCGATCACGATCCGCTTGCCGCGACGGTGGACGCCGGCGACGGTCCTGCCCGCCAGCCGCCGCGCGAGCGTTGCGGCGACCGGCTCGATCGAGATCGGCCGGACGCGACTTCTGGGGAAGGTCGCGCCGGTGATCTTCCGGCCGGCGATTGCCGCGATCCCGCGCCGCATCGTCTCGACTTCCGGCAGTTCGGGCATCGCTGGTGCAGGGAGACGGGGCGCGGATGGTGAGGTGCCGGGAGCAGGCTACAATCGCGGTGAATCGCCGAGCAACCGGCCGCCTGGCCGGCCCCGCCCCACGGCCGTCGCAGGAATCCCGTCATGGCATCCATATCCGCTGTCTCCCCGATGCTCTCCGGCATGCCCGACGCCTACGGTCGTTTCGGCAAGTTCGGCGGTCGCTACGTGCCGGAAACGCTTTCGGCCGCACTCGATCAGCTGGAGCGGGCCTACGCCGAGGCGGTGGCCGATCCGGCATTCGCAGCCGAACTCGACGGCCTGCTCTCGGCCTTCGTGGGCCGGCCCACCCCCCTGCTCTTCGCCAAGCGGCTCACGAAACTCGCCGGCGGCGCCCAGATCTGGCTCAAGCGGGAAGATCTCTCGCACACCGGGGCGCACAAGATCAACAACACGCTCGGCCAGGGCCTGCTGGCGATCCGGATGGGCAAGCGGCGGATCATCGCGGAGACCGGCGCCGGCCAGCACGGCGTGGCCACGGCCACCGCCTGTGCCCGATTCGGTCTTGAGTGCGTCGTCTACATGGGCGCGGAAGACGTCCGCCGACAGGCGCCCAATGTCCGCAACATGCGGCTGATGGGGGCGGAGGTCCGGCCGGTCGAGACCGGCTCGCGAACCCTCCGCGACGCGATCAACGACGCGATGCGCGACTGGATGGGCTCGGTGGAAACCACCCACTACATCATCGGCTCGGTCGTCGGCCCACACCCCTTCCCGCGGATCGTCCGCGACTTCCAGTCGGTCATCGGCCGCGAGACGATCGAGATGAGCCGGCGGCAGTTCGGCCGGCTGCCCGACACGGTGGTCGCATGCGTGGGCGGTGGCAGCAACGCCGCGGGCATGTTCTACCCGTTCGTGGATCATCCCGAGGTTCGCCTCGTGGGCGTCGAGGCGGGCGGTCGTTCGGGAACCGCCGGCGACCATGCCGCGAGCCTCTCGTATGGCAGTCCCGGGATCCTCCACGGCTCGCTCTCCTACGTGCTCCAGGATCAGGACGGCCAGACCGCCGACGTGCATTCCGTGTCGGCCGGCCTCGACTATCCGGGAGTCGGCCCCGAGCACAGCTACTGGCACGACATGGGCCGCGTCGAATACACGAGCGTCACCGATCTCGAGGCGCTCGACGCCTTTGACATGGTGGCGCGGCACGAGGGCATCCTGCCGGCGCTGGAAACGTCGCACGCGTTCGCCTGGGCGGCCCGCGAGGCGGCAAAGCGGTCGCCCGATGAGATCATCGTCGTCTGCCTGTCGGGCCGCGGCGACAAGGATGCCGCCGAAATCGCCAGGCTCCGCGGCCTCACCGCCGACGGCGGCACGGCCTGACACACCCCGGTGAACCCCATGACATCGACCGCCGTTTCCTCGCCGCCGATCGCCCGACTCGAGGCGATGTTCGCCGCCAATCGGGCTGCGGGCCGAAAGGTGCTGGCACCGTTCGTGACCTCCGGCGACCCCGACACCGACACGACCGTGGCCGTGCTGGAAACACTCGACAAGGCGGGGGCCTCGCTCTGCGAACTCGGCGTGCCCTACAGCGACCCGATCGCCGACGGCCCGGTGATCCAGGCCTCGTACACGCGGGCGCTGGGCAGGGGGCTCACGCTCGCCGATGTCTTCGATGCAGCCCAGCGGGCTTCCGCCACCTGCTCGATGCCGATCCTCGCGATGGCGAGTTATTCGCTGATCTTCCGCCGTGGCATCGACCGCTTCGTGGCCGACGCCGTGACCGCGGGCCTCGCCGGCTTCGTCGTGCCCGACCTGCCGCTGGAGGAGTCCGACGATCTCGACGCGGCCTGCCGCAAGGCCGGCCTCGCGCTCGTTCGGCTCGTCACGCCCACCACGCCGCCGGACCGGGCCGAGGCGATCGCAAAGAAGTCGACCGGCTTTCTCTACTGCGTGTCGGTGGCGGGGGTGACCGGTGCCCGGACCGAACTTCCGCCGGGTCTCGTGGACCGCGTGAAGTGGCTGAAGACCAAGACCGACGTGCCGATCCTGGTCGGCTTTGGGATCTCCAGCCCCGAGCAGGTGAGGGCCGTGGCGGCCGTCGCCGACGGCGTCATCGTGGGCTCGGCCCTCGTCCGCCGGATCGCGGAGGCCAGCGGCCAGCCGCAAAGCCAGATGCTCGCCGATGTGGCGGCGTATACGGCCGCTCTCGCGGCTGCCTGCGGCTGACGGTCACCCGCCCGGAACGGCCAGAGATCGGCACGCCCGGGCGTGAGGAAGAGGGCTCGGGATTCGTCTGGCCCGGCCAGGGAACGAAAGCCTATAACGAGCCGTAGAACCAGTGGCTGGCGTGCCCCGTGCGTGCGAGCTTGCCATGTTTTCAGCCCGCGATCCGTCCGATATCGACCGCTTCTTTCGAGGCGTGACGGAGTATGCGTTTCACACGCGGCTCGGCGTGGTCGATCCGCCGCTCGTCGATTATGTGTCGCTGCTGCTCGTGCGGTTTCTCCGCATCGACACGGCAGCGGCGACGACCGCCGCGCCGCCGGTCACCGACGTCGTATCGCTGTTCGTCGAGGCGGCGGGGCATCCTGAGCCCGACGAAGCCCGCGAGGAATACCGGCACATCGGCGATGTCACGCTCTTCTGGAGCGGCCTCTACCCCGAGGCCCTCCGGCGAATCGAGGTTCCCGGCCGCGCCGACCGGTTGGCCGCATACCGCTCGACGGGCAAGCGGGCCTATCGACTCGCGGCCACGCTCGAGCCGGTCGATGCCGACGAAGAGCGACGGCTGCTGGAGCGGCTCTCCGACGACTACGACCTCTGTGTCGAGGGCCTCGCCGAGGTGCGGCGCATCTGGGGCGAGGGCTGATACGGGGCACACGTGGATCGGCGTCCCACGCGAAACCCGGCGTCTGGTGGCAGTTCACCCCACGCCTCACGGCGTTGGGCTTGGACGGGCAGCGACTGGCCGTCCGTAAAAGCCGAAGGCCGTAAGGCCTCGGGCGCGATCCACAAGACGCCGCGTCAGTCCCGGCCGCACCCCACGCCTCACGGCGTTGGGCTTGGACGGGCAGCCCCGAGCCTCGCGAA
The DNA here is from genome assembly GCA_040397625.1 of Pirellulales bacterium. Lineage (GTDB taxonomy): Bacteria > Planctomycetota > Planctomycetia > Pirellulales > UBA1268 > QWPN01. The sequence goes on from JBBAVQ010000024.1 coordinate 14,231, forward strand.
TTCATCATGATCAATCGCGGCCTACGACCGCCCCATCACCTGCGCCGGCCACGGTGGCTCGAAACCGACCGACTCCACGCCGACCCCCGCCTGCACGAGCGCCGCAACCACCTCACCGAGCGACGCCCGCGCGGGATCGAGTTGAAACACGACCCGGTCGGGTTCCTCGCAGTCGCACGCTCCAAGGAGCCCGCGAATCACGGCCGCCGCCCGCGACGCCGCCCCGCGACAGGCCACGGCATGCCGCCAGATCCGCCCGGCCGCAAACGCGGCGGGGTCGGCCGCTCCCGAAACAACCAGTCGCCCCTCGGCGAGCACGGCGAGGTGCGTGAAGCATGCCGGCACGTCGGCATCGTCGATCGCTGCGAGCACCGTCCGGTCGATGAGGTGCGCATCGGCGACCAGTCGGGCGACGTCCTGCCGCTCGAAGGGATCGAGGCCGCCAAACGGATCGTCGAGCAGGAGCACCTGCGGATCGTGAAGGAGCGCCCGGGCCACGAGGATTCGCTTCCGATGCCCGGCAGGCAGGTCGTCGAGCAGGGCCGAACGCTCGCGGTCGAGCCCCGCCATCGCCAGCGCGCGATCGACGGCCATCCGCAGACCGCTCCCCTGAAGTCCTGCGGCCGCGGCGAAGACCTCCAGAAACTCGCCGGCCCGCAGCCCCGGCCATCCCGGCAGCCTGTCGGGCACGTAGCCCACTCGCCGCCGCACCTGCTCGGCCTCCCGGCCCACCGAGTGCCCATCGACGAGGATCTCGCCGGCGTGCAGCGGCAGCACAGTGGCCACGGCGGCAACCAGCGCACTCTTCCCGGCTCCCGTTCGCCCCACCACCGCCAGCGCCTCACCCGGTGCCACGGCGAGCGAGAGCGACTCGACGACCACCCGCCCGGAACGCACGACCGTGACGCGTTCGCAGCGGATCATCGTCGCCTCGTCGTCAGGATGGCCGACCGGCGGCCAGCCGCTCGTTGGTCATCTCGATGGAGACGAGCAAACCCTTGGCCTTGTTGAGCGTCTCTTCAAACTCCTTCTCGGGCACGCTGTCGGCCACCACGCCGGCCCCCGACTGCACGGATGCCCGGCCGCCGGCGACCACAACCGTCCGCAGCGCGATGCAGGTGTCCATCGAGCCGTTGAAGTCGACGTAGCCGACGGCGCCCGCATACGGGCCGCGGCGGACCGGCTCGAGTTCGTCGATGATCTCCATGGCACGGATCTTCGGGGCTCCCGACACCGTTCCCGCGGGGAGGCAGGCGCGGAGCGCGTCGAAGGCGGAGAGCCCCTCGGCGAGCCTGCCGGTCACGTTGCTCGTGATGTGCATCACGTGGCTGTACCGTTCGATCACCATCACGTCGGAGAGCTCCACCGAGCCGATCGCCGCCACCCGGCCGACGTCGTTCCGCCCCAGATCGATGAGCATCACATGCTCGGCCCGCTCCTTCGGATCGGCGAGCAGTTCCGCGGCCAGGGCACGGTCTTCGTCGGGGGTAGCCCCCCGCCGCCGCGTGCCCGCCAGCGGCCGCACGGTCACGGCGCCATCGATGCTCCGCACCATGATCTCGGGCGAACTGCCCACGAGCGTGCACGACGGCGACCGCAGGTAGAACATGAACGGGCTCGGGTTCACCACGCGGAGCGTGCGGTAAAGCTCGAGGGGAGACGCCGCGAACGGCAGGTCGATCCGCCGGCTGAGCACCACCTGAAAGATGTCTCCGGCCCGGATGTATTCGATCGACTTCTCGACGGCCGCGAGAAACGCCTCGCGGCCGAAGGTCGTCCGGGCGGTGCCGTCGGTCAGGCAGGCGGGCTCCCGCTTCGAGCCGATGTCGGCCGGCGGCGGCCAGCCGTGCGGGGCGGAGAGCGTGGCGATGGTTTCGTCGATCCGGCGGCAGGCGGCGGCATAGCCGCGGTCGAGCCCGGCGTCGTCGGCGTCATTCACCTCGGCGAGCACGACGACGTCGATCGCCTTGGTCACGTTGTCGAACACCACCATGCGGTCGTAGAACCCGAACGACAGGTCCGGCAGGCCGCGATCGTCGGGTGGGGCATCCGGCAACTGCTCCACGTAGCGAACGGTGTCGTAGCCCGCATAGCCGACGACGCCGCTAGTGAACGGCGGAAGGTCCGGCAGCCGCGCGACCCGGAAGGGCGACATTCTGCGTTCGAGTTCCGCGAGCGGATCCGGGCACTGCAGCGTTTCCACGCCCCCCTGGCCCGACACCGTCACCTCGGTGCCCCGCGCCTCGAGCCGGAGAAACGGATCGGCCGCCAGAAAGCTGTAACGGCCGACCTTCTCGCCGCCGACGACGCTCTCGAAGAGGCAGGCGGCCTCGCCGGCATCGAGCTTCGCAAAGGCCGAAAGGGGCGTCAGGCCGTCGGCGAACAGCCGCCGGTAGACCGGCACGAGGCGGCGGCCCGCGGCGGGCGCAAGGCCCCGCGCCAGTTCTCCAAAACGCGACCTGTCCGGCAGGTGGGGCATGGGCGGGCAGTCGGGCGACGCGGGCAAAGGCTCGGGGAAGAGCCTACCCCCTGATCCGCCGGCCAACAACACGCCGCCCAACAGATCGAGGGCGACCGTCAGCCCGCGACCCGCTATGATTCGACGAGTTGTCGAGGAGCGGTCGATGCAGTGCCAACAGTGCGACAAGCAGGCGGTCTTCCACATCACCGAGTTGGAGACGGGCGAGGTGCGCGAACTCCACCTCTGCGAGGATCACGCGCGGGTCTACCTCAACCAGTCGGAGGCGGCACAGGAGGGCGAGGAGAAACCGGCCGGCGGACTGTCGGGCCAGCTGGCGGTCGGCCAGACTGCCGACGAGCTCGCGCTCCTCGACAAGAAGGCCTGCCCAATGTGCGGCATCACCTTCTTCGAGTTCCGCAACCAGGGCCGACTCGGATGCCCCCACGACTACGTCCACTTCGAGAAGGAACTCGAGCCCTTGATCGCCAACATCCACGGTGGCACGCAGCACACCGGCCGCCGGCCGGAGCGGCCCGCGGCGGGCGGCGAGCCGTTGCCGGAGGGCACCGACGACCTCACTCGCGTGATCGGGCTGCGCCGGAGCATGCAGGAGGCGATCTCCTGCGAAGCCTACGAACGCGCCCGCGAGGATCGCGACGCGGTTCGCGGCATCGAGGAACGGTGGCTGACAGGGCCGCAGACCGGGGCAGGGCCAACGAACGAAGGCGGACAGGGCACCGATGAAACTTGACACCCTCGCCGAGGACGTCGGCGAATGGCTCCGGGGCACGGGTCCAGAATCGGACATCGTGATGAGCAGCCGCGTGCGGCTCGCCCGAAACGTGGCCCACTATCCGTTCGTGAGCCGCCTGTCGGATCAGGATCGCGGCGACGTCGAGCGGTTCCTGCGCGAGCGGATCACCGCCTCGTCGGCCGGCGGCCAGCTCGAGTACATCGACGTCGGCCGGCTGGAGGAGGTCGATCGGCAGTTCCTCGTGGAGCGGCAGTTGATCAGCCGCGAACACGCCGAGGCCCAGGGGGCTCGCGGCGTGGCGATCGACGGCCGCGAGCAGGTGAGCCTGATGATCAACGAGGAGGACCACCTTCGGATCCAGTGCATGCACAGCGGGCTCGACCTGCGGGGGGCCTGGGAGCAGATCAGGGCGGTCGACGACCAGATCGGCCGGGTCGTGCCCTACGCCTTCCATCCGCGGTGGGGCTACCTCACCGCCTGCCCCACCAACGTGGGCACCGGCATCCGGGTGAGCGTGATGCTGCACCTCCCGGCCCTGGTGATTACGCGGCAGATCGACAAGGTCTTCCGGAGCCTGCACAAGATCTCTCTGGCGGTCCGCGGCCTCTACGGCGAGGGATCCCAGGCGATGGGCGACTTCTACCAGATCTCCAACCAGACCACGCTCGGCAAGACCGAGGAGGAACTGATCGAGCAGGTCGGCGACGTGGTGCCGGTGCTGATCGACTACGAGCGGCGGGCCCGCGAGTTTCTGGTGCGTGAGACCCAGCAAAACGTGCACGATCAGGTGAGCCGCGCCTACGGCATCCTCCGCACGGCCCAGACGATCACGGCCGAGGAGACGATGCAGCTTCTCTCCCGCGTCCGCATGGGAGTGCTGCTCGGGCTGATCGGCGACGTGAAGATCGCCGACATCAACTCGCTGCTCGTCCGCACGCAGCCGGCGCACCTGCAGAAGATCCGCGGTGTCGAGCTCGACACGAAGGACCGCAACATCGAGCGGGCCCGCTACCTCCGCCGCCACTTCGAAGGCGGCCCGCCGCAGAACTGATACGGATCCTCCGAGAGCCTCGCGCGGCCGCTCGTCCAAGCCCAACGCCGTAAGGCGTGGGGTGAAACACCACACGATGAGGCGTCCAGCGTGGTTCGCCCGAGGCCTCACGGCCTTCGGCTTGTACGACGCGCCCCTGTCCGTCCAAGCCCAACGCCGTCAGGCGTGGGGCGAGACACCACACGAT
>JBBAVQ010000025.1:0-4193 GCA_040397625.1 Pirellulales bacterium
AGTGTGCGGGCGATCGAGAGCCGTTGCTTCTCGCCACCGGAGAGCCCTGCGCCGTGCTCGCCGAGCAGGGTTTCGTAGGCCAGCGGCTGCCGGCAGAGGAAGTCGTGGGCCCCGGCCGCCTTGGCGGCGGCAAGCCCCTCTTCGATCGTCGCCTGCGGACGGCCGAAGGAGAGGTTTCGCCAGATCGTGCCCCGAAACAGGAAAGAGTCTTGGAACACGATCCCGAGCCGTTCGCGGAGGTCGCGGGACGACAGCTGGCGGATGTCGTGGCCATCGACCGTGATCGAGCCCTCCTGGACGTCGTGGAAGCGGGCCAGCAGGTTCACCAGCGTGCTCTTGCCGGAGCCCGACCGGCCGACGATCCCGATCATCTCGCCCGGTTGCACCTCGAACGACACGTCGTGCAACACGGGCTGATTGCGGTCGTAGCCGAAGGTGACGTTCGCGAAGCGGATCTCGCCCCGCACGTCGTTCCAGGCCTCCGGAGACGGTGGCTCCGTGACCAGCGCGGGGGTGTCGAGCAGCTCGAGCACCCGCTTGCTGCCGGAGAGGAAGCTGGTGAGCCAGGTGGTGAAGTTGGAGAGCGCGCCGAGCGGGGCATAGAACATCGCCAGGTAGGCGAGGAACGCGATCAACTGCCCGAGCGTCATGCTGCCGCCGATCACGTCGCGGCCACCGACATACCAGACGATCAGGCCGCCCAGGCTGAACACAATCTGCATCGACGCGGCGTAGGTGGTGTTGGTGTGTTCCACCCACTGCCGCCAGCGGCGGAGGTGGTCGCTGGCAGCGTGAAAGCGGTCGAGCTCACGCGATTCCTGGGCGAAGGCTTTGACGACGCGGATGCCGGAGAGCATTCCGGAGAGCGTGGTCATCTGCTTGCTGGCCGCATCCCAGAGCCGGTAGTGCCGCGGGTAGACGTGCCGCCAGAAGATCCACGAACCGAGAATCACCAGGGGCACCGGGATGAGCGTGAACATCGCCAGTTTCGGATTGATCCAGACGAGCATCGCGCCGACGGCGACGAGCTGCACGATCTGGAGCAGGAAGCCGCCCGTGATCTGGTGCATGAGGCCGTGCAGCACCTCGCTGTCGTGCGCGACCCGGCTGATCATCGAGCCCACCTGGTGGCGGTCGTAGTAGGCGACCGACAGGCCCTGGAGCTTCCGGACCATCTCTTCCCGGAGCGCCGAGGTGATCCCCGAGCCGATCGCGGAGGTCAGCCGCCCCTTGATCACACCCACCACGGCAAGGAGCACGCGGGAGAACGCCAGCGCGAGCACCACGACGAGCAGGGCCGTCTTGAAGTCGGGCGTGCTGCCGCCCACCTCGCCGGCCTTGGCCGAGAGGATGTCGTCAACCATGTACTGCTGGAGCTTCGGCGGCACCAGTTCCGCGACCACGCCCACAAAGGTGAGCAGGCAGAGGAACACCGAGCCGCGGGCGTAGGGAGCGAGCAGGCTGCCGACACGCCGGAGGATCTGTCCCTTCTGGAGGCAACGCGGGCATGAATCGTCCGCCGTTTGGAGTCGCAGGCCGCACGACGTGCAGGCCGGAGGGTCGAGCGATCCCTCGAGGCCCTCCACCTCTCCGGGCAATCCGGCGGCGAGCCGCTCGCGAGATCGGTCGAGCGCCCGCGACACCTTGTGAAACCTGGTCGCGAGGGCATTGGAGTAGCGGACGAGGTCGATCCAGACGCCATCGGTGCGAACCTGCAGCGAGCCGCCGCCGACCCCGGACGTCGTGCGGACTTTCTCCACACCCCGCCAGGCGACTGTCCTGAGGGTGTCGTGGCCGTCGGTGGCTGCGAGGTGGTCGGGTGTCACCACCAGCCATTCGGTCGCCGGTTCGCCCGCAAGGCCGACGTCGGTGCCGACCGAAAGAAGGACCGGTCGGTGGTTGAGCCCCGCTGCATCGAGGCGGCGATGCACGTGGTCGGGCACCCCGGACGGTGGCCCGTGGCCGGCCGCGGCCGTATGCTCATGCCTGTGAGCGGTCGTGGTGATCGCGGTTTCCCTTGCCTGGGTCCTTCGGAGTGCTTCGTCCATGATCTACGAGCGTATGCCAGGAGTGGTTCGGCAGGCTATTTGGTCGGCCGTCGCCCTTGCGGTGACGGTGGTGGCGGCGCTGCCGGCCCGGGCCCTGGAAGAGGGCTTTGCGAGCCTGTTCAACGGCACCGACCTCACCGGCTGGAAGGCCAACGAGAACTCCGACAGCTGGTCGGTGAAGAACGGCGAGATCGTCTGCAAGGGGCCCCGCAGCCACCTCTTCTATGTGGGGGCCGACCCGGCCAAGCCCGAAGAGTTCAAAAACTTCCACCTCAAGGCGGAGGTCATGACGAAGCCGGTGGCCAACTCCGGCATCTTCATCCACACCGCCTTCCAGCCCGATGGCTGGCCGGCCCAGGGCTACGAGGTGCAGGTCAACAACTCGCAGCAAGATCCCGTCCGCACCGGCAGCATCTACAACGTGGTCAAGAACTTCACGCCGCCGGCCAAGGACGACACCTGGTTCGCGATGGACGTGATGGTCAACGGCAAGGTCGTGGGCGTGGCGGTGGACGGCCGCGTGCTCTTCGAGTTCGTCGAACCGGACGGTGCGACGGGTACGCGGAAACTCTCGCAGGGCACCTTCGCCCTCCAGGCCCACGACCCCGGTAGCGAAGTCCATTACCGCAACATCCGCGTGAAGCGGATGCCGTAACTCCTGGCCCTGCCGCACCGCTCGGGACTGCCCGTGCCCGTCGCCGGACGCTCGCCTCGGCCCTCCAGGCCTCGGCTCTCTGCATGTCCGCTGCGCTTCGCCATCGTGGCTGCGCTTGCTTCCATAGCCCGGCTCCTGGGCACGGGCAGCCCCTCGCTGTCCCCCGTAGCACAGGTTTTCAACCTGTGTGTCCCCTCGCATTGGGCTCAGGGCTTCCTGTCAGGCTGACACCGTGCAGACCCGTGCCACTGCATTTTTCAACCGTTTGTGCCGATAATGCCGGTGGTGCGGGCTGCGCCGGCGAGGGGCCGGAGGCTGCCCACGACCAGACTCGGGAGGGATTCATGGTCACCGGGAAACTGCCGGCGGGGATTCGCGACGACATCACCCAGTGCATCGGCCGCACGCCGCTGGTGCGGCTGCGGCGTGTCTCGGAGGGCTGCGTGGCCACCGTCGCCGGCAAGATCGAAAACATGAACCCGCTCTGGAGCGTGAAGGACCGCATCGCCGGCGCGATGATCGAGGCTGCGGAACGCGACGGCCTGATCGGCCCCGACACCGTGATCATCGAGCCCACCAGCGGCAACACGGGCATTGGCCTGGCCTACGTCTGCGCCGCCCGCGGCTACAAGCTGCGGGTCACGATGCCTGAAAGCATGAGCCTCGAGCGGCGGCGGATGCTCAAGGCGCTCGGGGCTGAGCTCGTGCTCACGCCAGCGGCCGAGGGCATGCCCGGCGCCGTGCGGCATGCCGAAGAAATCAGCCACTCGAGCACGCAGTTTTTCATGCCGCAGCAGTTCAAGAACCCGGCCAATCCCGACGTGCACCGGCGGACGACGGCCGAGGAGATCTGGGCCGACACCGAGGGGCAGGTCGACATCGTTGTCTGCGGCGTGGGCACCGGCGGCACAATCACGGGCGTCGGCGAGGCCCTCAAGGCGAAGAAGCCGGGCATCAAGGTGGTGGCCGTCGAGCCGGCCAACAGCCCGGTGATCACGCAGAAGCTTTCGGGCCAGCCGATCAAGCCGGGCCGCCACACGATCCAGGGGATCGGCGCGGGGTTCATCCCGGACATCCTCAACCTCGACATCATCGACGAGGTGGTGAAGGTGGACGACGAAGACGCGATGGAGACGGCCCGGCAGCTCGCCAAGCGCGAGGGGTTGATGTGCGGGATCAGCTGCGGCGCCGCCGCGTGGGGTGCGCTGCAGGTGGCGCGACGATCGGAGAACGCCGGCAAGCTCGTGGTCGTGGTGCTGCCCGACCTCGGCGAGCGGTATCTCTCGACGCGGCTCTTTCCGGAGTGAGTGGAAGTCGCGTCGGCCTCAGGCAGCCCAATCGCGTGAGCGATGGGGGCAGAGGTCAGGTCTGACGAGGGGCAGCCGTACGCCTCACGGCGTTACGCTTCCTGGGCAGAGGAGCAGCCGTACGCCTTACGGCGTTACGCTTCCTGGGCAGAGGAGCAGCCGTACGCCTTACGGCGTTACGCT
>JBBAVQ010000025.1:4293-8258 GCA_040397625.1 Pirellulales bacterium
ACGGCGTTACGCTTCCTGGGCAGAGGAGCAGCCGTACGCCTTACGGCGTTACGCTTCCTGGGCAGGAAGCCCAATCGCGTGAGCGATGGGGACGGTGCGGCGCGTCTTACCGCCGCCGCTGGGCGAACAGCCAGTCGAGTACCGCGGGATTGCGATACGCCGGCGTCCATGAGTCGTGGCCAACGCCTTCGAGTTCCGAGTAGATGGGCGTCCCGCCGGCGGCCTTGATCGCCGAGATCATCGAGCGGGAAAGCCCGACGGGCACGACCGGATCCGCCTCGCCGTGGAAACACCACGTCGGCAGCGACGCGATCCTCGCCGCCGTGGCTTCGTCGCCACCGCCGCAGATCGGTAGGATCGCGGCGAATCGCTCGGGCATGCGGGCCGCGAGTTCCCAACTGCCGTAGCCCCCCATCGAGAGGCCGGTGAGGTAGAGGCGATCCCGGGCGGCCGCTTGCTCAGAGGCCAGCACGGCCTCGAGGGCGGCGATGGCGGCGGCCCCATCGGTTGTCGGCGCGTCGGGCAAGGCCGCTGCCTTCTTGGTCTGCCAATCCAACGCGATCCAGGCGTGCTCCTCGCGGCACTGCGGCACGACGAGAAAGCAGGGATGCCGGCTCCGCAGCGGCGGCTCCGCCATCCACGTGGGGAAGTACTTCAACTGCCGCTCGTTGTCGTTGCCCCGCTCGCCCGCTCCGTGCAGAAACAGCACGACGGGATAGGTCGTCGCGGGCTCGATCGTGGCCGGACGCAGCAGCCGAAAACGGAACTCCACCGGCTTCCCGTTCTCGGTGACAGTGACCGCTCGTGACTCGTAGGCACCGGTGCCTGACTCCCCGGCAGAGAGCTGCGTGTGCATCAGCATGACCGCTCCCAGGATGAGGCCTCGAGCCAGCATCTCACTCCTCGTCGGCCGTGTCGCCGAGGGCGAGCTTCACCCTTCGCGGCATCGTCATCCGCGCAAACATGCCCAAGGCCCCCTTCGGCAGACCGAGGAACTCGAGATTCTCGAACCATCCAGGCACCTCCGCGGCGAGCTTACTTACGCGAGTGCCCCGCAGGTCGAGTCGCCGCAGGCTCTTGAGGTCTTTGAGCTGCATCAGGCCCTCGTCGGTGAGCGGCCCACCCACGAGTTCGAGCACCTCCAGGTCCTTGAGCGAATCTGACCGGAATCCAAGCAGCACCGCGAACACGTCGTCGGCACGGCCGTTGGCCAGCCGCACCGCGACGAGCTTGTCGGCCACGTGGCCGAAGTCCTCGCCGAACGACCGCCGCAGCCAGTCGGTCTCCTCCATGTCGATGCTGCCCCCGCGCTCGATCGTCTCCGTGGCGACCTCCTGCTGCTGCGCGTAGGCGTCGATCTTCGAGGCGAGCCACTCGATCTTGCTGGCCTTGAACTTCACGTACTCGTTGGCTTCGTCGAACGCCTTCTGGAGCCGAATGAACTCTTGCGGATCGCCGCCGCGGTCGGGGTGGGCCTTCATCGCCTTCGCCATGTAGGCCTGCTTGACGTCCTCGAGCGTCAGCGGGGGGCGGAGGCCGAGCATCGCCAGGCATTCTGGGATCTGGGCGTCGGGGAGCGGGGCGGCGTGCGACATGTGGGCGCTCTGGGAAAACGGGGTGGACGAAGCCTACGCGACGACCGTGCGGCCGTCCACGCGCGGCGGCCTTGGTTCGGCTTGATCGCAGCCGGCGGATTGCCTATCTCCCCACTGCCGCCGCCGGAGGGATCCGGTCGGATGCGGCATCCAAGGAGGGCAGTCATGGGTTTCGACGCGTCGAGCTGGGTGGTTGCGCGTGAGGTCGCGGCGGCCGCTGTGATCGTAGGCGTGGGGGTCGGTTGGCGGTTGATGACCGGCAGCCTCGAGGCGGACGCCACGCCTCCTCAGGTGTCGGCACCGGCGAACCCTGGCCTCAAGCCGGTCGCGATCGTCAACGGGGTCGACATCACCTCCGATCAACTCGCGACGGAGTGCCTCGCTCGCCACGGCGGCAGCGTCCTGGAGACGCTCGTCAACCGCCGCATCATCGAGCAGGCCTGCCAGCGGCAGGGCATCACGGTCTCGCCGCAGGACGTCAGCGGCGAAATTGACGCGATGGCTCGGCGTTTCAGCGTGCCTCGCGACAAGTGGTTGGAGATGATCCAGCAGGAACGCGGGATCACGCCCAAGCAGTATGCCGACGACATCGTCTGGCCGATGCTGGCCCTCCGGACGATCGCCCGCGGAGCGGTCGAGCCGTCGGCCGAAGAGCTGCAGCAGGCCTTCGAGAACAGGTTTGGTCCCGCCGTGAAGGCCCGTATCATCGCCTGCCGCAGCCGGCAGGATGCCGAAGCGGTGCGCGCCAAGGCTCTCGCCGCCCCCGAGGAGTTCGGTGCCCTCGCCCGCCAGCATTCGGTCGATGTCGGCAGCGCCAGCGCCAACGGCTGGGTGCAGCCGATCCGCCTGCATTCTGGTGATGCGGCGTTCGACAAGGCCGCGTTTACCCTGCAGGAAGGCGGCATCTCCGAGGTCGTCCAGGTGGCCGATCAGTTCATTGTCATCAAGTGCGAGGGACACCTGCCGCCCTCGGGCGCGACGCTCGACGAGGTCCGTCCGCAGCTGGCTGAGGAGCTACGGGAGCGGAAGAGCCGCCAGGCATCGAGCGAGGTCTTCAAGAAGCTTCAGGATGCGACCACCGTCGAGAACGTCATGAATGATCCGGCGAAGGCCGGCAGTCGGCCCGGCGTGGCAGCCCTCGTCAACAGCCAGCCCGTGACGCTCGAGGAGGTGAAGTCGGTCTGCCTCGAACGGTACGGCCGCGATGTGATCGAGGTGCTGGTCACGCGGACGCTCGTCGAGCAGGCCCTCAAAAAGCAGCAGCAGACGGTGACGCAGGCCGACCTCGACGCGGAGATCGCCCGCGCGGCTACGCAGATGGGCTTCACGAAAGCCGATGGCACCGCCGACACCGCCGCCTGGCTCGATCGCGTCACCCGCGAGGAGAAGGTGCCGATGCGGCATTACATGGAGGACGTCGTCTGGCCGACGGTGGCCCTCAAGAAGCTCGTGGGCGGCGTGTCAGTGTCGCAGGAGGACCTCGACAAGGCGTTCGCGGCGACCTTCGGCCCGCGGGCGAAGTGCCGGATCATCGTGCTCGACAGCCAGCGGCGGGCGCAGGAGGTCTGGCAGATGGCCCGGCAGAACCCCGCCCCCGAGCACATCGCCACCCTCGCTGAAACCTATTCCGCCGATCCGACCACGCGATCGCTCCGCGGCGAGGTGCCCCCGATCCAGCGGTGGGGCGGCCAGCCGACGCTTGAACGGGAGGCCTTCGCGCTCAAACCGGGCGAACTCTCGGGTGTCGTCCAGGTGGCCGATCGCTTCATGGTGATCTACTGCGAGGGCTTTACCGAGGCGGCGAAGGTGTCGTTCGCCGAGGTGCGGAACGAACTCTACGACGACATTTTCGAGAAGAAGCAGCGGATCGAGATGGGCCGTCACTTCACGCACCTGCGGGAGTCGGCGGCCATCGACAACTTCGTCGCTGGCACAAGCCAGTCGCCCACGCAGGCAGCCCGGGCGGGCGGCCCCGCTGGTGCTGGCCTGCCTCCGACGACCCTCACGAAGACCGAAGCAGCCGATCTCGCCAAGCCCCGCGCCGGCAGCGCGAAGGCGGCGCAGGGCGTCGTGCCTGCGGGCCATCAGGCACCAGTCCAGAAGTAACGCGTTTCACACAAGATCCCGGCGAGTCGCGGCGTTTCCGCAGCCGGCCTGAGGCACGGCCGGTCCGCTGTCACGTGCCATGCACTCGACCGAGAGGATCAAGCGTGAACCGTAGAAGCCGAAGGCCGTAAGGCCTCGGGCGCGGTCGAAAAGATGCCGAGTCCGTTTTGACCGCGCCCCACGCCTTACGGCGTTGGGCTTCTACGGGGGCAGAAAGCGGCTGGGAACATGCGAGGGCTGATGGAGCGAGGGGCTGCCCATGCC
>JBBAVQ010000025.1:8358-18592 GCA_040397625.1 Pirellulales bacterium
CGTGAACACCTGAAGATCACATGTGACCCGGATCAGGTGAGCCGTGCGAGCCAGTCGCCGGCCTACGGCGCCGGCATCTCCCAGGCGGTCTGGAAGGAGATGCCGTTGTCGTCGGTGCGGAGGGTCGTCGCCCCCACGCCGAACATGCCCTCCATCTCCTCGTCGCTCGGCAGCAGTTTCTGCATGCCCGTGAGCAGGTCGCGGTAGGACTCCTCGACGTCTTCCGGCACCAGCGACTGCATCATGTCGCGGAGCACGCCGAGCGTGCCACCGGAACGCGAACTGTCGCTGATGCCGAACACCCGCGCCGGTTCCAGTGCCAGCAGCTCGGCGGCCCGGCGGGGCACGTCGCTCTCGCGGAGCGACGATTCGCCCGCGGGCGGATTGCGGATGGCGGTGAGCGTTCGCTCGAGGGAGTCGGCGCCGATGCCGACCACGAGGTGGTCCTGGCCGAGAAACACCGCCGGCCCGTCGGGCAGGCGCACGCCGCGAAAGCCCTGTTCCTCCTGCAGCTCTCCGCCGGCCATGCCGGCGAGCCGCTGCAGGATCTTGCCGAAGGGAGCGTCGTCGGTGATCTGCCAGATCACCGCGAGTCGGTCGGCGATCTGTCGGGCCTGCTGGCCGCCGTCGCGTCCGCGCGCCCGTCGGGCCTCCGCGAAGGCCTCAGCCACACGGGGTGGGTAGCTCACGATCCAGTGGCGGCTGCCGAGCGACGTGAGCACCTGCGGCAGTTCCACTCCCAGCCATCCCTGGGCCTGCATCTCCACGGCCATGAACATGGTGGCGGTCTGCTCGCCCCCGGCGGCCACCGCGTATTCCTTCACAGTTTCGTAGGCCTTGCCGAGATCGAGGGAGATCTGCGAGAAGTCGATCGCCTCGCGGGTCACGAACGAAGGCACCTCGGCGGCATCGCAGTCCTGATCGAGGATCCGCATCAGGCTGGTTCGCGGAGCGGGCAGCGAGGCGAACAGGCCGCTGCGGAAGCGGCCCTCGTCGAGCGTCTGACGCCAGGCGATCGGGCCCAGCGCGTCGGCCCCGATCATGGCGAGCCCGTCCCTGGTCGGTTCGTCACCGTAGGCCGTCATGAGGACCCGCGGATCGACCACGACATCGAGCAGGGGCAGGCCCGCGGGCAGTGTCGCGGCCATGCCGGGAGTCTCGAGCGCCTCGGCGACCGGCGAACGCAACGTGTCTGCATTGGCCGCATGGGCCGCCAGGAATCGCTCGAAGATCTCGCGCGACTCCTCGGCCCCCCCATCGACGTCAAAGTCGCGATCGCCGGCCCTGGGCCGGCCGCCTGCCGGCGGCAGCGTTTGCCCGACGACGAGTCGCCCTCCCAGCCGCGCGAGCAAGCCGTAGGTGTGGCCGGTCTTCACAAGCTTCGCGTTTTTGACCCGCTCCTGGAGTTCTGCCAGCCGCTTCTCGACCGCTTCCTCGTCGGTGCCGTCGATCGACATGTCGCCGAGATCGAGCGCCGACGGGTCGATGCCCATCATCGGCTCGACCATCCAGAGCACCTCGTGGCCGGCCATTTCGAGGTCGACCCGCCTGGTGGTACCGGTCTCGTCCTTGGCGATGTCCTCCTCCAGCTTCCGCTGCGCGGCCGTGATCATGCGCGCCGCCGTCTCCTCCCCCGGCTCGAGCCACATGAGCATCATCGCCAGCGGCGGGAGCCCCTCGTCGCGCCGCCGCATCACGAACCCCGCGCCCATGTCGCCTCGGAACGCGGCGGAAAGATCCTCCATGCGCAGGTCGTAGCGGCCCAGGGCCTCTTCGAGGTCTTCGAGGTCGCCGGTCGCTCCGTCCGCGCGAAACGTGTCGAGCAGCACCTTCCATGCTCCCTGCACCCGCGGCTCTGAAAGAGCCACCGCGCCGAACTTCGTCCGCCCGCGAATGGCTTCGAGAAACTCGGCCGGCTGCGGCATGCGAATCGTCACCGCGGTGCCCTCCGGGAGACACTCCCAACTAGGTCGAATCTCGGCGCCGGCCGCGAGTCTGGCGGAGGCGGCCACGAGGAGGACGACACACGAGAACCGGACGGCGCGGGGGCGCATGACGAATCCTTTCGCGAGGGAGGGCACGAGAGCCGCCGGCTTGGGCCGGCCCCCGCTACGGCGCTGTTTTCGCCCCTTCCGCCGCCGGTCCGCCGGGCTGGTGCGGTGGGGGTAGGTAGGTGACGCCGTTTTGGGGCTGCGACTCATCGTACGGGTACGTGTCGCGGTGGACGAGGAAGTCGATCAGTTCGTTGGCGGGGATGCCGAATGCCAGCCCTTCGAAGACGGCGGCGCCCGCGCAGGCGACCGCCACCACCTCGCCGCGGGCGTTGAAGATCGGACCACCGCTGTTGCCCGGGTTGATCGCCGCATCGGTCTGGATGAGTCGCATCTGGTCGATCGTCCGCGTGGTGCTGCTGACGATGCCCTGCGTCACACTCCGCTCCAGGCCGGCCGGATTGCCGATCGCGAACACGAGGTCGCCGACGCGAAGGTCGTCGCGGTCATTGATCACGACCGGCTCCGGCAGCCGCCCCTTCGTTTCCTCCGGATCGAGCTGCAGGATGGCGAGGTCGCGGAGCGGCTGCAGCGAGACGATCTTCACCTTGCGATACTCGTTCTTCTCGAAGCCCTTGTCGGTTCGCCGGAAAAGCGTGACCTGGATCCGCGTGTTGTTCTCGACAACGTGGTAGTTGGTCACGAGGTGGCCGTCCGGGCTGATCAGGAAGCCGGTGCCGAGGCCGCCGGGGTTGCGAACCAGCACCACGGCCTCGCCGAATCGCTTCACCAGTTCGGGCACCTCGCGGGCTTCGAGCCGGCCGGTGCGAAAGATGTCGTGCTGGTGGGAGTCGCCGGCGTCCGCCTCCGGCGTCTCGGCGCGAACGTCGAGCAGCTTCTTCGCGGGAATCTGCAGCACGTCGAAGCCGAGGTCGAGCACCACGCCGTCGTCGTTCCGTCGCAGGAGCGGCGCCGTCACGCGGCTGCCGCCGACGAGCGTGACGGTCACCATCTCGGCCGCGACGGCCGAGCCACACCATGCCACGGCCACGAGCAGCAGCCACCGCGCACTCATCGTCCGGCCTCGTCGGGTTGGTTGGGGTGGTCCTGCCCTTCCGGCCGGCCGCGGTTCTCGCGGTCGTCGGCCGACAGGTACACGATCAGCCGGTCTTGGCTGATCATCGCCAGGTCGCGGTCGCCGTCGCCATCGGCGTCGAGCCCGGCGATCCGCCGCGGCTCGGGCACCATGTCCTTCGACTCGCCCCCGTCGTAGGGATACTTGCGGTCTTCGAACACCTTCCACGTCACCGACCGCTGCAGCCCCTCCGGCCGACGGAGCATGGCGGTGAGCTGGTGCTTGCGATCATCGCAGAGGGCGATGTCGTCGCTGCGATCGCCGTCGAGGTCGGTGGCGAGGATGCGGTGGATCGTGGATTCGCTGACGCCGCTGCGACGGCCGACGCGGCCGTCGATGCTCTCGAGGAGCTTCAGTTCCCAGGGTTTGCCCCGCGAGAGCCTCACGATGCGGTCTTGGTCGACGAGCAGCAGGCCGAGGACGGGATCCCACCGCAGGCTGCTTCCGGCCGGCGGCTTCACGCTGGCCACGACCCGCATCACGCCCGCCTCGTCGGCCAGGAGCCGATGGAGGAAACCTCCGCCCTGCTCGAGCCCCCACGCTTCAGCCGGTTGGCCGGCCACCGCGGGGAGCGGCAGATAGCTGGCGATCTTCTGACCTTCTGTCAGCATCACCTGATCGACCGGGTGAAGGTCGTCGCCGAGCCACTGGAGGACGCCGTCGGTGAGTCGGGCCTTGCGGAGCCGGCCATCCACCTCGAGCAGCAGGTACTCCGAGAGATCGACCTTGGAGAGCAGCGCGGGAGTCTTCACGTCGGGTTTGCCATCGACGAGCGTCACGAACTTGCCGGCCGTGGCGTAGGCATCCTGAACGAGCAGCGCATCGCCTCCCAGCCACACCACCTGCTCGACCTTGGGGCCGAGGCCTGGATAGCGGGTGACGGTGGGTTCCGGCTTGTCGGCCGGCCAGACGAAGAGGTCGAGGTCGGAGCCAACGCGTTGGGCCCACCAGACGGTCGAGCCGACCGAATCGAGGGCAACGATCTTGCGGTCCTTGCCCTCGCGTTCCCACGGCTGCGGGTAGGTGAGCCGGCCGTTCTCCCAACGGCAGCGATGCAGGTCGGCGGCATCCTTCGCCCAGACGAGCAGGGTGCCGGGCTGGCCGGAGGGGGCGGCGAGCGATTTGACGCCGCCGATCGAGGGAAACGATTCCTCGGCGAGCCAGCCGCCGGCACCGAGGCGGTGCATTCGCAGTCGCGGCTGCGCGGAATCGACGGCGACGATCGCGGGCGTCGCTTGCCCGTCCTCGCCCACCAGCATGCCGCACCAGCCCTGGCGGGCGGCGCCGGCGAGCGGCAACGCCTCCTGTCGGCCGACATCGGTCGCCTCGCCTTCGGCCACCTGATATCGCCGCAGCACGCCCTTGTCGGAGCCGCCGAGCAGGTAGACGTCGGCTGTTCCGGACGGACGGGAGCCGATCTGCAGCCCTTCGATCGGCTGATCGTGAAGCGTTTGTGCCGGTAGGAGGCTGCCGTCTGGGCCGCACGGATACCAGCGGACGACCTGCCGGGCCACGCTCGACCACTCGACGAGATCCTTGTCACCATCTCCGTCGAGATCGGCCAGAAACCAGTCGAGCCGGCCGCGATTCTCCCGGGGCGCGAGCCACACTGCCCGGCTGCCACGGGTGAGCGGCAGCTGCTGGATGCCCTGCTCGCAGCTCACGAGGAGTTCGTGTCGGCCGCCTGCCAGGTCGCGGACGAGCAGGCATCCCGACTTGCCGGTGGGGGTGCCGGCGAGCAGGTTCCAGTCGCCGGTCTTCTTCCAGGCCGCCTTCGTGTCGATCGGCTTGTCGGCCGCCTGGGTGTAGATCGAGAGCCGGTTTGATGGCGCGGTGAGCACGAGCAGTTCCGGACGGCCGTCGCCATCGACGTCGTGGGCCACGGCGTCGACGGGCATTTCGTCGATCGACACCTCGCCGTGCGTCCAGTCGGGCGCCAACGGAAGTTCGTTGGGCCGATCGGGATCGCCGGCGGTGTCGCGGACCCGTTCAGCCTCTGGCAGCCAGCGATAGAGGTCGAGCCGTGCCTGCCGCGGGTTCACCACGATCACGTCGTCACGGCCGTCGCCGCCGAGATCGGCGACGAGCAGCCGCTCAGCCCGGCCCTCGAGCGGGATGACCCGCAGGCCCTGCCAGCCGTCGAAGGAAGGTGCGGCCGCCATCCCCGTGGGCATGGCGGCGAAGGCGATGGCGAGCAGCGCCGCGGCGCCGCGAAACAGGGGGCAACTCATGCGGCCAAGAATACCGCCACGGCACACCGCCCGCCACGAAGCTCGGGCTGCGTCATTCCAGCTCCGGGAGCATTTCCTCGGCGAGGGCCGCCTCACGCAGCTTCTCCAGAGCCTTGGCCTCGATCTGCCGCACCCGCTCCTTGGTGACGCCCAGCGCCGACCCGACTTCCTTGAGGGTCTGGGGCTCGTGCTGGTGGTCGAGGCCGTAGCGGCGGATGATGATCGTCTGCTCGCGTGAATCGAGCCGGTCGAGGAACTTGCCCACCTGGGCGAGCCGGTCGTTGGCGGCCATTCGCTCCTGGTTCTCGTCCGACCGCCGGTCGGCGGCCGACTGGAGAAGCTCCATGTCGGCGGCACGGAACCGATCGCGGTGCTTGTGCTCGTCGGGGATGGAGCGGGCGTAGTTTTTCATGATCGCCCACGACGCGTAGGTGCTGAACTTGTTGCCACGGGCGTAGTCGAACTTCTCCACGGCGCGGATCAGCGACATGTTGCCGTCGCTGACGAGATCGAAAAAGCTGTCGCCGGGGGAGACGCGGCGCTTGGCGATCGACACCACCAGACGGAGGTTGGCCCGCACGATGCGGTTCTTGATCTCGACGATCTCCCCGTAGATCCGCTCGATCTGATCCATCAGCCGGGCGCTGGGCCGCTCGAGGTCGAGCTGTTCGCGGAGCGTCGCCGCCTTGTGCTTGAGGTAGTTGAACTTCCGGAACAGCCACACCTCCTGCTCGCGGGTGAGCAGCGGCACTTCGTACAGGCTCGCCAGGTAGGCGGGCAGCCCGCTGGGCCGGCGCACCCGCTTGGCGTCGGGCACGCCGGGAAACGGCTGATCGACGACCTTCTCGGCACTGGCCCTCGAGAACAGGGCGTTGGGGATGTTGTCGAGCGGGAGTTGCATCACCTGCTCGGCCCGCTGGGCGAGGATCACACGGTAGATGCTCGCCTTCGACCGATGGTAGCGGCGGGCGATGGAATCGACGGGCTCGCCGGAGAGATGATGCTGGTAGATGCGGGCGCGGCTCTCCGGACGCAGGTGCCCGTCGGCCGTGGGGAACACGGCGGTGTCGGGGTGGTCTTGGTCGTACCGCTTGAGCGTATAGCGGATCGTCTCCACGCTCCTGCCGAGCCGTTCGGCGATGCGGCGATGCACGTCGGCCGGGCAGGCTCCTGCGACCGCGAGTCGCCGGGCCCACGACACGATCTTTTCGTGCTCGTCGTCGGAGAGTTGGCTGAAGCGGCTGCCCCGCTCGATCCGCAACGGATTGTCGCGGATGAACCGCTCGACGGCGCTGGCGAGGAAGCCCACCCGTCGCCGTCCGTCGACGGAGTAGCGCTGGGCGACGAGGCCATGATCACGCCACCGTGAGATCGTCTTGGTGGACACGTTGAAGCGGCGGGCCAACTCCTCGATGGAGAGCACCTGCTCGCCGGTGTGAATGTCACCGAAAGGCCCGATCGCGGGCTGCACGTCGGCGCGGCCGTCGCCGGGCACGTCATCAAAGAGTCGAACAAAGTTTTCGCTGGGAGCACTGGAACGCATGATCATTCTCCTGCTGGCGGCCGTGCCAGCTGTTGTGACGGGGCGCAGCGACCGCACGGGCATGCTGCCCGAGCCATTCGCCTCGCTCCGACTGGGTCGTGACCGAGACACACCGTCCCATGCGTATGGCGGACATCCATGGCCGCCGTCCGTGCTTGAGGACGTGCTTTTTATACGGAGCCGGCTCAAGTCCGGTTCATGGACAACTGGGATTCTTGAGCGATTTTCAATTGACCACCCGCGGAGCTGCTCTCGAAAAACGCCGTAAGTGGCTTGGCAGAAAAGACTTACGGCACGAAGTCGCCATCGGCGGATTCTCGTTTTCGCTCAGGTGCGTGGTCCTGAGTCCACAAATCCGGCGGAAAAGTTTCGCCAGACACTTTCGTCGCGGGGTCTGGCGGCGGTGTCGCGGAGAACTTTGGCGGGATGAGGGCTGATGGCGACGGATGCCCCTTCTGCAGGACGAAGAACAGGGTGTTTGGCGGCCGGCGGGCGTCGCCGGGCCGGATAGATGGCGAAACGGGGGACGGCAGATGGCAGGAACATCGACGAGCCGGGGTCGATCATGGGCGGGCCTACGACTCGCCTCGGCCATCCTTCTGGGGTCGTGTCTTCCTGGTCTTGGCCTTCTGAGCCCTGGGGCTCCATGGGCTCGGGCCGACGACGAACGTGGCAGTGATGAGCCGGTCGTTGTTGCCGAGTCGCTCGCCGAGTCGCCAGTCACTCCAGTCACTGTTGCCGAGGGGGTGGATGCACCTGCCACGGTCGAGTCAGACGCGTCGGACGAAGCAGACGCGTCGGCGGAGCCCCAGGCAACCGCTGAGCCGGAAGGGACGGAGGGGCCGGAAGGGCCCGTGATCGCCGACCCGATCGGACCTCCCGACAACGGCGTGGCCGCATCGTCGCCGTCCCACCGCATCCGTATCAAACTCGATGTCGCGGGCGAGATCTTCGCGCCGGCGGGTCGCGATGTGCCCCCAGTGCGTCGGCCGATCGCGGTCGATGCGAGATTCGACTTCGTGGAGACGGGCTCCGACGAACCAGGCCGCGGCGTGACTCGCCGCTATCGCGACGCCGTTGCCGATGTGCGGGTCGATGACGCCGTTCGCACGACGCGTCTGCCGCCCGACGCCCGCAACCTACGGGCGGTGCTCGAGGGCGCGACACCGATGCCGTCGCTGGAAACGGGTTTCCTTACCCGTGCGGAACTGGACCTGCTGGAGACGCCGTTCGATCCGCTCCTGCTCGACCGCCTCCTTCCGGAAGGGCCCGTCACGATCGGCGATTCGTGGACGGTGTCGGCCGACGCGGTCGCCGGCCTGCTCGCGATCGACACGGTGGAGTCGGGCGACCTCAATGCAAAGCTCGTCGAGGTCGTCGATGGACGTGCCGAGGTGAAACTCACGGGGATCATCGACGGTGCCGTTGACGGCGTGCCCACGCACGTCGTCGTCGAAGGTGCGTGGGGTGCAGCCGCGAGCGAGGTCGATGGCGACGTGAGTTTGACCGCTGGGATCGCAAACCTCGCCGTGACGATTCAGGAACGGCGCGAGGCGAGCCACGTCGCTCCAGGCTTCGACGTCGAAGCCAGGCTCACGGTTGCCCGCGTGGCGACGGAGGAGCAGGGGGACACCGACGGCGAGTCGGCGGATTACTCCGGCACTGCAGAACGCCGTCGGGGCACCGGCAGGCCCGGATTTGTCTGGCACCGCGATGCGGTGGGCCGCTACGACCTCGTGCACGACGCGAGGTGGCGGGCGATCGAGGACGGCCCGGATGGCCTGGTGATGCGCTACGTCGATCGCGGGGCTCTGGTGGCCCAGTGCTCGATCACCTCCCTGCCTCGGGCGTCGTCGCAGTCGCCGCCCACGATCGCCGAGGTCGAGCGGGATCTCCAGCGTTCGCTGGCGGGTCAGTTCGGCAGGCTCGAGCATTCATCCGAAGCGACGCGAAGCGACGGTGTCCGACTGGTGCGGGTGGTGGCGACGGGACGGGCTGACGGGTTGGCATTCCGCTGGATCCACTACGTGCTCACCGGCGCGGACGGCGACCGGGTTGCCGCGACCTGCACGCTCGAGGACTCGCTCGAAAAGCGGTTTGGCACGGCCGATCGGGAGTTGGTGGATGGCATCAGGCTCCCGGCCGGCCCGGAATCGGGAGCCGAAACAGCCGGGGACGATGGGAGCGGCCCCGACCGCCAGGCCCGGCTGCCGCAGGAATCCCGCACGCCTTGACGCTGCCCGGTTTCACGGCGACACTCCTTTTCGTGCGGAAATGCCCCTTTCGCTCGCGTCGGGGCGCTGCCGCAGCACGAGTTCGACAGGAGATCCGCCGGCCCGGTGTGCGAGCAGCACGACGTCGTTCCGGCTGGCGGTCATCCGATCCGCGGCCGGAGGCGTGAGCCATCGAGAAGCAGCATCGCATCAACGAGCAAATCCGGATCACCCCGATCCGGGTGATTTCGGCCGACGGCGGACAGCTCGGCATCATTTCGACCGACGAGGCGATGAGCCTCGCGCGGGAAGCAGGTCTCGACCTGGTGGAGGTGGCGCCCAATGAGAAGCCGCCCGTCTGCCGGATCATGGACTTCGGCAAGTTCAAGTACCAGCAGAAGAAGAAGCATCACAAGACCCACGTTCATCACGCCAAGATCAAGGAGATCCGCCTCCGTCCCAAGACGGGCGAGCACGACATCGAGTTCAAGGTCAACCAGGCGAAGGGCTTCCTGCTCCACAAGGACAAGGTGGTTGTTTCGGTGGTCTTTCGCGGTCGCGAACTCGCCCACATCGACGAGGGTCAGCGTGTCATGAAGCAGATCGTCGAGCAACTCGAGCCCGTCAGCAAGGTCGAGGCGCCACCGCAGCAGATGGGACGCCGGCTCGTCTGCACGCTGTCGCCCAAGTGAACCCAGCCGCACTTTCCCGCAACCCTCCGCACCGTACCTCGCATCAGGAGAATCACCCATGCCCAAGCAGAAGACCCACAAGGGCGTCAAGAAGCGTTTTCGGATCACCGCCACCGGCAAGGTGAAGCATCGCCGCGCCGGCACGAGCCATCTGCAGGTCCGCCTGACGGCGAAGCGGAAGCGGAAGCTCCGCGGCACCGGCGTGTTGGCAGAGTCAGACGTGCACCGGATCCACGACGCACTGGGCAAGTACAGCTACTGAGTTCACGCCCGCACTGCCCTCGTGGTCAGTGCGGGCTGGGCTTGAGAGCCCGCCATCCAGGCGGGCAGCGGGTTGGCGCTGCTTGGCCGGTGCCGCCTGCGCGTGATCCTCGCGTACAAGCCCAACGCCGTGAGGCGTGGGGCGCGGCCAAAACAGACTCGGCATCC
>JBBAVQ010000026.1:0-18582 GCA_040397625.1 Pirellulales bacterium
TCGCGGCCCACCTTGGCCTGGAAGAAGCCGAGGCTTCGGTAGTAGGCGGTGAGCGTCTCGACGTCGTGCTCCACCGCCTCGCGGTCGATGTCGCCGCCGATGAACCAGAGCACGCCCGGCTTCGACTTGATCTGCGTCAGCAGCCGCGCGTCGCTGGCGATCGTGTTGCCGACGAAGCTCGTCCATAGCGCCTTGCGGTTGCGGCCCTCGTCGATGAGGAACACCGCCCCCTTGTCGCCGGTCTTGTCGCCCTCGACGGTCGTCACGCGGGCCGTGTCGAAGCCCTTCTCGTGGTAGTGCGACTCGATCCGGCGGCGCGCCTCCTCGACCACGTAGGGGTCCATCGCGTCGCCGACATCGATCTCCGCCTTCTTGCGGAGCGTGCGGGTGGTGACCCGCTCGTTGCCGACGTACTTCACGTACCGCAGCATCGGCCTCTCGACCACCTGGAACACGACCACGATCCCCTCCGCCACGCGGACGTACTTGGGGTGCACGTCGACGAACTTCCGCGACCGGTGGAGCGTGCGGACGTCTTCCTCGATCGCCTGGGCGTCGAAGATCTGCCCGGCCCGGGTCACGAGTTTCGGCAGTTTGGAAACGTCGGTGGCATGATTGCCCTCGATCCGCACCTCGACGATCACGTCGGTGGCGGCTGCCGCCGGGGCCTCGGTGACCGGCGGCAAGGGCAGCGGCTCGGCCGCCGGCTGGGCGACGCACGTGACAGCCGCGAAAGCGACTGCCGTCGCAAGCGCGGGGAGCAGCCGCCGGAGGGTGCCGTTGGTGATCACGCGGATGGCCATGGGGGGACGGATGCCGGGAGGACGCCGGCGAAAGCCGCGGAGAAATAGCCGACCGGCACCGGCGGCCACAAGCCGAAAAGAGCCGAGCCCTGCCGCCACGCCACGGGCGGCCGTTTCCCCACGAAACCGCCCCTTCGGCGCCTGGGCCGCCGCGTCTTGCCCAGATGACGATGCTTGACTCGCCCGCGCCAACCGCTGTAGTTTTGGAGGATTCCCGCGGATATTCGCGGGGTTCACGCGGTGCTCGCGTCCCCCGGTCCTCGGCTGCCTCGGCCGCCGGCCCTCCCCATGCCGCCGATGGTCATCGATCTGCGTCGCACCGAGGATGCCCGCGACGTCGTGCATCGTGCCGTCCAGGCGCTCGCCGAGGGCTGTTGCGTCGCCTTCCCGACGGAAACCGACTACGTGGTGGCGGCGAGCGGACGCCACGGCGACGCCACCGCCCGTCTCCAGTCGATCGTGGTTCCGCGCCCGGGCGAACCGCTGCTCTCGCTGGCGCTCAAGAGCGCCGACGAGGCGATCGACTGGGCGCCACGGATCTCACCGACGGGGCGACGGCTGGCGCGACGCTGCTGGCCTGGCCCGGTGTCGATGCTGGTGCCTGACAACCACCCCGAGAGCCTCGTGCATCGCCTGCCCGCTTCTGTGCGGGCGGGCGTGCTGGGCGACGGGCGGCTGCGGCTCAGGGTGCCCGGCCACCCGCTGCTGGCCGACTGCATGCGGATGCTGCCTGGGCCGGTGATCCTCGCCGAGCCCGAGGCCGGCGGCAGCCTGGCCGTCACCGCCGCCGACGTGGCGGCGCGAGCCGGCGACGTGGTCACGCTCATCATCGACGATGGCCGCACGCACTACGCCCAGCCCCCATCCACGATCGAGCTTGGCGACCATGGCTTTCGGATGGTGCGGCCCGGTGTCGTCGGCGAGGAGGCTCTCCGCCGCCTCTCGAGCCTGATGGTGCTCTTCGTCTGCACGGGCAACACCTGCCGCAGCCCGATGGCGGAGGCGCTGTTTCGAACGATGGCCGCCCAGCGGCTGGGCTGCAAGCCCGACGAGATCGAGCGGCATGGGGTGGTGGTCGCCAGTGCCGGCCTCGCCGCATGGGGCGGCGGGCCCGCGAGCACCAACGCGATCGAGACCATGCAGGAGATGGGAGCCGACCTGGGCAGCCACGAGAGCCAGCCGCTCACGGAGTCGCTCGTCTCCCAGGCTGACATCATCCTGACGATGACCGCCTCCCACCGGGCCGCAATCCTTGCGCAGTTTCCCGAGGCTGGTGGCCGGCTGGCGATGCTCTCGCCCGACCGCCGTGACGTGATCGACCCCGTCGGCGGGTCGCTGGAGACCTACCGCGGTTGCGCACGCCAGATCCACGGGCATTTGACCGCCAGAATGGATACACTCGGGGTCGAGCTGCCGAACGCCTAGAGGCTCGAGGCGGGGATCGGCCGGCGCTGGGAGCAAGGAGTTCGGAAATCCATGCGGATTGCAATCGGCAGCGACCATCGCGGAGTGGCGCCTCGCAAGCGGCTCATCGGTCTTCTTGAACGGATGGGCCACGAGGTGATCGATTGCGGATCGGACGGCGATCAGGCCGTTGACTACCCCGACATCGCCGCCGATGTCGCCCGCCGGGTGAGCAACGCCACCGTTGACCGCGGCATCCTCCTGTGCTGCACCGGCGTGGGCATGGCGATCGCGGCGAACAAGCTGCCGGGCGTCCGGGCGGCGACGTGCCACGACGAAGTGACCGCCGAGATGAGCCGGCGGCACAACGACCTCAACGTGCTGAGCCTGTCGGCGGAACTGATCGGCCCCGAGGTGCAGGACAAGATCCTCCGCACCTGGCTCTCCACCCCGTTCGAGGGTGGGCGTCATGCCCGTCGGGTCGCGAAGATTGCGGCCCTGGAGACGGCCTGCAAGGACGGGTCGGCCGGCAGCTGAAACCGGGCCGCCGCCAGCCTCCCCGTAACCGCAGGCTTCACCGGACGCTCCTGGGAGGCCACCTGCGGTTCCAGGGCCGATGTTCTGCATCGCCGGGCGGGCCTTGAGACACGACGGCCCCGCCAACCTGGCAAATGGGGCCGCGGTGGCAGGCCGCGGAAAGTCGTCGCGTCGTAGCGGTCGTGCCGGCGGCACGGCTGAAAAACCGCAAAAAAGCCGTTCCAAAACCGTTGAAGCAGCCTCCAGCGTTGGTATCGTCGGATTCGTCCCGCCGCCGTCGGATGCGTTGTCCGTGGCCGGGAACATCCCCGAGGAACCTCGCCGGTATGCCCCTCGCCCGCCATCCCGACCCCGAAGAAGTCGACTGCCTGCTGCGGAACGGCGAACTGCGGACCGCGATCGAGCCGTACCTCGACGAGTCCATCTGGGAGGTCGATTTCCGCAGCATGCCGACGCCGGCGGAGAACCGGTTCCTGGAGTCGATGCTGGCCTGGGAACTCGCGCCGCTGACGCCAGTCGCCCGCTGGTTCGAGCCGCAGCTCGCGCTGCAGCCCGCCTGCACCCTCGACGACGACCAGATCCACGAGCGGCTCTGGCAGACGATCGACACGCTCTACGAGAAGCGGATTGTCCTCGACTTCACCGACCACCTTTCGGACCGCGAACTCTACGCGTTGATCCGTCGGGACATCCTGCCCGCGAAAATCAAGCAGGTGGACGTGCCCGACAACTACGTGCACTGGGACTGCAGCGCCACCACCGACGGCGACCAGACCGTCTGGCTGATCTACTACGCCAACGACGAGGAGCGGGATGAGTGGCGGCTCGAGGAAGGCCGCGATCCGCCGTCCAAGCAGGTGCCGCCCTACCCGCGGGCCCTGCCGGTCGCCCCCTGAGCCCGATCCCGCGTGTTCCTCGCGCGGTCCCCATCGCTCACGCGATTGGGCTTCCTGACCCCGCAGGAAGCGTAACGCCGTCAGGCGTACGGCTGCCTCCCTCGTGTTCCTCGCGCGGTCCCCATCGCTCACGCGATTGGGCTTCCTGACCCCGCAGGACGCTTCACTGCCGGCGGCCTATGCTTTCTGTTGAGTTCCACATGCCCCGGGAGCCCTCCCATGCGACCCAGTTCGCGTCTGCTCGCCCGCGCCGTGCTGACGGCGGTCCTGCTGCCTTCCTGCTTCGCCCACGCCGCGACACCCGACGCGATCCGCGCCGCGATCACCAAAGGCTCGGCTTTTCTGGTCGAGCAGGAGCAGGCGGCGGACGGTAGCTTTTCGGCCGAGGTGGGCCCGGCGGTCACGGCGCTCGCCGTGACCGCGCTCGTGAGGTCGGGAACGCCCGCCGACGCACCCGCGGTCAAGAAGGGGCTCGCCTACCTGCTCACGTTCAAGCAGCCCGACGGCGGCATCTACGCGCCCGGTTCACCGACCGCGAACTACGAAACCTCGATCGGGCTCCTGGCGCTCGCCGCCTGCAACACGGACGGCTCGCTCGACGACACGATCAAGGCCGCGGCCGACTACGTGAAGCACCTGCAGTGGGACGACGGCGAGGGCAAGGGCCCGGCCGACCCGGCCTACGGCGGTGCGGGCTACGGCAAGAAGTCGCGGCCCGATCTCTCGAACACGCAGTTCATGGTGGAGGCGCTCCGCACGATCGGCACGAGCGAGAACGACCCCGCCATCCAACGGGCGTTGGCGTTCGTGTCGCGAACGCAGAACCTGCCGGGCCCTCACAACACCACGACTTTTCCGGAGAAGAACCCCGACGGCGGCTTCTACTACACCCCCGCCGCCGGTGGCGAGAGCCAGGCGGGCACCACGCCGGACGGCGGCCTGCGAAGCTACGGTTCGATGACCTATGCCGGCCTCAAGAGCATGATCTACGCCGGCGTCACCAAGGACGACCCGCGGGTGAAGGCGGCGCTCGCCTGGCTGGCGAAGCACTACACCTTCGAGGAGAACCCCGGCATGGGCGATGCGGGTCTCTTCTACTACTTCCACACCGCCGCCAAGTCGCTCGACGTGCTCGACGTGGAGACATTCGCCGACGCCGCCGGCGCATCACACGCCTGGCGGGACGAACTCTCCACGGCGATCGTCGCCCGGCAGCGCGAAGACGGCGCCTGGCAGAACGGCAATGACCGCTGGATGGAGGGAGAGACCGATCTCGCCACCGCCTATGCACTCTTGGCGCTGTCGTACTGCCTGCCGAAGTAGCCGCAGCAGTCGGACGGCGGTCGGCTGCTGCGGCGCGCGACCAGACGGTCCGGCCCGCTACGCAGCCTTCGCGGCGGTCTTGTAGAGATACGGGTTCATCGTCGGGTCGTTGTACATCTTCATCTGGCGGAAGACGCGGAGCGGCCGGGCAGCGGAGTAGATCTCGCTGAGCAGCCGGTCGGTCGCGTGGATGAGGTGGGCCCGCTGCTCGTCGAGCACCACCATGCGGGCCGCCGCCTTTTCGCGGTGCTCCTGAGTGGCGTCCTTCCGCTCGATCTGCTCTCGCATGTGGTAGCGACGAAGTTCCAGGATCGAGAGCCGGTCGATCGCGGCGCCCGGCGTCTCGGTGGCGGCCGGGGCCGTCGGTGCCGCCACGATGCCGCGGGCGGCGAGGTCGGCCACCAGCCAGTCGTCCACCTTCTCGATGCAGTCGTTGCGGAGCTGGTTGTAGCGGTCGATGGCCCGCTTGACCTGCGCGATCCGACCATCGGTGACCGAGGGCGAGCGGGCGATGTCCTCCTCGTGCCAGAGGAGGAAGTTGTAGCGGTGCAGGTCGCCGATCCTGCCGCGAAGGCCCTCCTCCGTGTGCTCCGGCTCGAAGTGGTGCCAGTGGTCGACGAGGTGCGCGAGCAGGGAGTCGATCGTGGCCATCTCGACGGGACGCGGGGCGGACTTCGTCATGCTGGAGGTCTCCTGGTCGATGGTGGTGAGCGGTGTGCCAGGCCGCCCTGCGGCGCCGGGTCAGGCGGCGCGAAGCACGAGGCAGAGGTTCGAGCCGCCGAAGCCGAAGGAGTTGCTCGCGGCCACGCGGATCCTCCGCGGGCGGAAGACGTGGGGCACGTGGTCGAGCCGACACTGCGGATCGGGCCGATCGAGGTTCACGGTCGGCGGCACGGCCTGCCGGTCGATGGCGGCCAGGCAGGCAAGCGCCTCGAAGGCGGCGGCGCCGCTGATCATGTGGCCCGACATGCTCTTCGTGGAGCTGACGGGGATGCCGTCGGTGGCGTCGCCGAGGGCCATGCGGATCGCCCCCGCCTCGGCCACGTCGCCAACCGGGGTGCCCGCCGCATGGGCGTTGACGTAGTCGACCTCGTCCGGCATGACGGCCGCGTCGGTGAGGGCCGCGGCGATCGCCCGGGAGGCGTGCACGGGGTCGCTGCTGGGGATCACCATGTGGGCGCCATCGCTCGACATGCCGACGCCGGCGAGTTCACCCCGCACGGGAGCACCGCGGGAGACTGCGTCGCACCGCCGTTCGAGCACGAAGAAGGCGCCTCCTTCGCCCATCACGAAGCCGTCGCGGTCGCCATCGAACGGCCGCGATGCCTTGGCGGGATCATCGCTGCGGCGGGAGAGGGCGCGGAGGTTGTAGAAGGCGGCGATCGCGGTTGGGCTGAGGATGTCGCAGCCGCCGACCACGCAGGCATCGACCCAGCCGGCGTCGATCCACGTGCGGCCCATGGCCATCGCGTAGCCGCTCGATGCACACGCGGCCGCCACCGTGACGGCGGGGCCGCGGATGCCGAGCCGGCGGGCGAGGCGGTGGACCACCGTGCGGTCGCGTCCGTCGCCAAACACCGTCGTGCCACCAGACAGGAAGTCGAGTTCCCAGGCCTTGAGGTGTTCGGCACCGAGCCCCAGCACGAGTCCGATTCGCGGACCGCCGCTGCGGTCGATGCCTGCGTCGACCAACGCCGACGCCGCAGGGGCGAGGCACAGCCGCTCGAGACGGCCAAGCCGCTCGAACTCGTCGGCGGAGAGGCCGCAGGCATCAGGCGACGGTGCCGGGATGCGGGTGACAGGCGCGGCGAACTGCACGGACTCCCGGGCATAGTCGCCGGGGTCGATCACCTGCACGCCGGAACGACCCGCCAGGAGATTCTCCGCGATCTCGGTGAAATCGCAGCCGAGCGGCGACACCGCCCCGATGCCCGTGATCACCACGGGCTCGACAGTCGAGCGATCGATCGGGCTCATGCGGCCTCCCGGCGGCGTGGGCTGGGCATCCGCACCACCGGCACCCGCGCGCCCAGCCGAACCTCCATGCCCCATGGGCAGGAGACTCCCCAGGCGGTAAGCGCCGACCCTGCGGCACACATCTCGACCACACGGCAGAACTCGGCAAGCGAGGTCTGTTCTGCGGCCTCCGGCGCTGAGCCGGTGACGTGAAGCGTGAGCGTGAGGCGGTCCTGACTCCCCTCGGAGTCGGGAACGAGTAGCAACGCCACGGCACGACAGATGGGGTCGTTCAACGGCGTGCCGGAGGGATCGAGCACCGGCTCGGTATCCCACTCGCTGGCGAGCAGCCAGACCGCGTCGCACCCCGCCGCTGCCCCGCCGTGAAACAGCGTCATCGCCGCAAACAAGCCCTCTGCCAGCGCATCGGGGCCGCCGCCGATCCCCAGATGGGGCCCGTGCATCCCCAGGGCCACGCTGACCGCGCCGGCGAGCGAATGCAGGGAGCACTGGGGCACAATGTGAGGCGAGACGGTAACGGCGCCGCCCACTCGCAGCTGCGCCAGCGACCGCGCGGTCGTGATCCTGCCGGCCTGGCACGGTGCGGCCACCACGCCGCAACGATCGAGCGGCAGCGGCTCGGGCAGCCTCGAAACCGCTTCCTGCACCGCCCGGATAGCGACCACCGTCTGCTCGTCGCAGTGCCGGAGAAACCGTGGCGGCAGCGGCGGGCCGCCGGCGGGCGGCGGCGCGTCGCGGAGCGCCGCCACCGCTGACAGCGGAGCCTCGACGGCGGCGTGGGAGCGAATCCCGCAGTCCGGCGTGGCACAGCGTTGACGGAACGGCAGTGGCGTCATGGGGGCGACATCCTGGTCGCGTGGCATGTCATCCGAAATCCGATGGGGCACGTCAGGCTGCCTGACGGCCCGACGTGGCGGCCAACTTCCGCTCCAGCACGTTGAGCATGTCGCCGACGGTGGCGATGCTCTCGAGGAGTTCGGTCTCGATTTGGATGCCGAAGCGGCTCTCGACGTGGAGCACGAGGCCCGCCATGTCGAGCGAGTCGAGATTCAGCCCCTCGCGAAGGGACGTCGACTCCTGCAGGCCCGGGTACGACTCGCCGGTCTCCTTCTCGAGCAGTTCGTGAACGACGGTCGACAGTTCCTGGCGGGTCATCGCTGGCCTCCAACGGTTGATCGAATGGGAAGAGCGGGAAGGTAGCGGACGAATCGCGAGCGGCGAAGAGCAAAAACCGCTGTAATCTTGGGCTTCTCCGGCCCTTTCCGTTCCGTCATGGTGATCCACGGGGAGTCGCCCATGTCGCACTCATCACAGACACTCGTTCGACCGTGGATGGCCCGCGTCCTGGCGGGGGCCACGGTTGCCTACGTAGCTCTGCTGGTGTTTGCCACGCACCACCCCAGGCCCGAGGAGCTGCTCGGCCCGAACCCGCCGTCCGACAAGACGCTCCACTTCATCGCCTACGCCGTGCTCGCCGGGCTGGCGTCCGCCACCTGGCTGACGGCGCCACGCACCGCCAACCGTGGCATCGCCACCCTGGCGATCGCCCTCGCCGCCTTCGGGGCCGTCGACGAGATCACGCAGCCCTTTTTCCGCCGGCATGCGGAGCCGCTCGACTGGGTCTACGACTGCATCGGCATCGCGATCGGCATCGCCGCCGTCGTGGCAGTCGTGGCCATTGCCCGCCGCGTCACCCGGGCTCAGTAGTTGGGCGTAGGGGCACGGTAGTCGGCGATTCGCACCGAGCGAAACCAGTCGACGGTCTTCGCCAGCCCCTCGTGGAGCGGCACCGCCGGCTCCCAGCCGAGCTGCCGCTTGGCCAGCGTGATGTCAGGGCGTCGCCGCTCCGGATCGTCCACCGGCAGCGGCTTCTCCACGAGCTTCGACTTCGAGCCGGTGAGTTCGAGCGTCAACTCCGCAAGCTGCCGGATCGTGAACTCTCCGGGATTGCCGATGTTGACCGGGCCGACGAAATCATCGGGACCATTCATCATCCGGATGATCCCCTCTACGAGGTCGTCGCGGTAGCAGAAGCTGCGGGTCTGGTTCCCTGATCCAAAGATCGTGATCGGCTCGCCCACGAGTGCCTGGCGGATGAAGTTTGAGACCACGCGGCCGTCGTAGGGATGCATCCGCGGGCCGTAGGTGTTGAAGATCCGCACGATCCGCACGTTCACACCGTTGGCGCGGTGGTAGTCCATGAAGAGCGTCTCGGCCGCCCGCTTCCCCTCGTCGTAGCAGGCGCGGGGGCCGATCGGATTGACCGACCCTCGATAGGTTTCCGTCTGCGGATGCACCTCCGGGTCGCCGTAGACCTCGCTCGTCGAGGCCTGCAGCACCTTCGCCCGGCATCGCTTCGCCATGCCGAGCACGTTGATCGCCCCCATCACGCTCGTCTTCATCGTCTTGATGGGGTTGTACTGATAATGGCCCGGGGCGGCAGGACAGGCGAAGTTGTAGATCTCGTCCACCTCCAGCCAGAGCGGGTGGACGATGTCGTGTCGGAGCAGCTCGAAGTTGCCGCAGCCGAGGAGGTGGGCCACGTTCGTCTTCTGGCTGGTGAAGAAGTTGTCGACGCAGATCACGTCGTGGCCGGCATCGACAAGCCGTTCGCAGATGTGGCTGCCGAGGAAGCCGGCACCGCCGGTGACAAGAATCCGCTTGAGCGAGGCCATGCGTGGGTCCTGAGGAGGAACGGGCCGTCGCTTCCGGCGACACCCGGAGCATGGTAGTGTACCGCCGCCGTTTCACCCATGCAGTCGCAGGAGCCTCCATCATGCCGCTCAAGGGAAACATCCACCATTCGATCGTCTTCTGGTGCTTCAACGTCGCCGGTGACATGTGGGGCATGGACCGCACCTGCGAGGTCGCCAAGCAGCTCGGCGTGAAATCAATCGAGCTCTCCGACCCCGAAACCTGGCCGACGATCCGAAAGCATGGCCTGACCTCGGCGATCGCCATGAACGGCATGCCCGGCGCGCCCTTCATGAAGGGGCTCAACAACCTCGCCTACCACGACCAAGTGATCGGCTGCACCACGAAGACGATCGACGCCTGCGCTGACTTCGGCATCCCCTCGGTGATCGCCTTCACCGGCTACAAATGGCGCGACGCCGAAAATCCTGCCAGCGGCGAGATCTCTGCCAAGGAGGGGGCCGACAACTGCGTGGAAGGCCTGAAGCGGCTCGCCGACCACGCCGACAAGAAGGGGGTGACGATCTGCCTCGAACACCTCAACACCCGAGATGATACGCACCCGATGAAGGGTCATCCGGGCTACCAGGGCGACGACATCGACTACGTGGCGAACATCGTCCGTCGCGTCGGCTCGTCGCGGGTCAAGCTGCTTTTCGACCTCTACCACGTGCAGGCCATGAATGGCGACCTGATCCGTCGCATCGAGCAGTGCAAGGACGTGATCGGCCACGTCCACACCGCCGGCAACCCCGGTCGCGGCGAGCTCGACGACAATCAGGAGATCAACTTTCCGGCCTGCCTGAGGAAGCTCCTCGAAATCGGCTACAACGGCTGGGTGGGCCATGAGTTCATCCCGACCCGCGACGCGTTCGCCGGCCTGAAGCAGGCCGTCGAGGTCTGCGACGTCTGATCGCTCACGGAGCACAGGTTTTCAACCTGTGCCGAATCGCCACCGTCACGGCCTCGCGAGGATGATCCGCACATCGGCGACGTTCGTGCCGGTCGGACCCGTGCGGATGAGCCCGTCGGCTGTGGCGAGCGCGGAATAGGCGTCGCATCTCGCCAGCGTGCGGGCGACGTCGGCACCCGCGCCCGCCAGCCGCTCCGCGACCTCGTCGTCTACGACTCCTCCCGCGGCGTCGGTCGGCCCATCCTCGCCGTCGGTGCCGATACTCACGATCGCGAGCCCCGCTGGCCACACGCTGCCTGCCTGCTGCCAGGCCTCGGCTGAGGCCAACACCGTCTGCTGGTTGCGGCCGCCGATGCCGTGATCGCCAGGCACCGTCACGACCGCTTCACCCCCTTCGATGACCGCGCGGGGCCGGCCGTCGCGAACGGCGGCCGCATGGAGTTCGGCGGCCTCGACGGCGAGCCGGCGGCCGACCGACTCGGCGGTCTCAGTCGTGGGCACGGCGTGCCGGATTGTGACGTCGTAGCCGAGGCTGCGCGCCGTGCGCCCCGCCGCGTTGACGGCGGTGTCGTTGCTGCCGAGCAACACGTGACTGACGCGGCAGCCCGCTGGAGTCGTCCACTCGCCATCAGCTGCAATCGACGCCGGCGGGCGCCCTTCGGCCGCGGCGCGGTCGAGATGCCGCGTGACCGCCGGCGCCACGTCCGCGGCGGCGTGTCGCCGGAGGATCGCCAGGGCGGCCTGAGGATCGGCAGCCGCCGGCATGCACGGCCCGGAGGAGATCAGGTCGAGGGGATCCCCGATCACGTCGGAGAGGACGAGGGCCACGAGCCGGCCCGCGGTGCAGGCTCGAGCGAGCCCGCCCGCTTTCACGCGGCTCAGGGCCTGACGAACGAGGTTGAGGTCGCGGATCTCCGCTCCAGACGCCGAGAGGCGTCGAGTGACGGCGATCAGTTCATCGAGCGAGACGCCGGCATGAGGCTCCTCCAGGAGCGCCGAACCACCACCCGTCACGATCACGATCGCGAGGTCGTCGGGCCCCAGCGCCGCGACAGCCTGGAGCATCTCGGCCGTCGCAGCGACGGCCGTGGGCGTCGGCAGGTTCGCGCCCGCGGGCCTGGTCTCGCGAACCTCCACGTGCCCCAGCCGCCTCCCGCAGCCCTCCGGCACGCTCACGAGGCCGCGAACGTCGCTGGCGCCGATCGCCGGTGCCAGCACCGCCTCCACCGCCGCGGCCATGCCGGCGGCCGCCTTGCCGCCGCCGATCACCACGATCCTCCCGCCGAGCCGCACGGCCTCCGGAAACGGCGCCTGGTCGAGCAGCAGTTCGTCGCCGCGGCACTCGATGCGGCGCGGCACGAGCGCCTCCGGCCTCACGGCGGTGATCGCAGCGTCGATCAAGTGCGCCATCTCGGCGCGGATGGAAGCCGTCATTCGTCGCGGGAGAGCGGGAAGTTCTTCGGGTCGAACCGGGAGAGATCGATCCCGCCACGCGACTCCTCCTCGAGGAGCTTGACCCGCATCTCCAGTCGCTCGATTCGCCTCGCAAGAAGCGCCGGCGACTCCGACGAAGGCGCGAGCGGATTGACCCGCGGCACGGTCGGATAGCCAAGTTGCCGCTGGAGCGCCGCGAAAAAGAAGAGCGGGTCCTTGCCGCGGTTGGCCCGGGCGATCCGCCCCTCCTTCTCGCCGAACAGGATCGCCCGGTCGGGCTCGGGTGCGGCACGGCCCGCCACCAGCGCGTCGCGTTTCTCCAGCCGCCAATACTCGGGGCTGCGGACATAGACGAGGTCGGCGAGGTCGATCAGCCCAACCTGCCGGGAGACTGTTTCGATCCAGGACTTCCAGGCGGCGTCGAAGACGTCGTCGGCTGCGATCGCCGCGAGTCCCCGCGCGTAGTCGAGGCGGTTTCGCGACAGACACTCGAAGCGGTAGACGAACAGCCCCTGCGGTGTCGCGGAATCGGCTCGGTAGGTCGCCTCCCGCTCGAGCATGGCCAGGGCCGTTCGCATGTCGAATCGCCCCCCCTCCTCCTCGGCGGTGGCGATCACGAACGTCTGAAACGCCGTGAAGTAGTGCGGGAGCCGGGCCATCGCGGTGGAGAGCGTGCCAACGAGCTTCAGTTCGCCCGCCAGGTAGTCGAGCGCCATCGGCAGTTTTGACGTGGCGAGCACCTCCTGGCCGATCGCCACGAGGGCCTCCTGGGCCGCGATGCCGGCCACGATCCGCTCCCCGAACGACCGGAACAGGTAGGCCTGCTCGATGTATTCCTCACGGTCGAGCATCGCGGTGATCCGCTTCCTTCCGGGGAGTGGCTGGCACGGGCGGAGGGCAGCCGCCATCTGCATCCTATAATGGAGCGTTCTGTCCCACACCCGCCTTCGGTCCAGCCGCATGCCCAGCCGCTTCTCATCCATCGAGGCCGCCGTCGCCGCAGTGGCCCGTGGCGAGATCGTGATCGTCGCCGATGACGAAGACCGCGAGAACGAGGGCGACTTCGTCTGCGCAGCCGACGCCTCGACGCCCGACGTGGTCAACTTCATGATCCGCGAGGGCCGCGGCCAGGTCTGCATGTCGATCCTGCCGGACGTCGCCAGACGGCTCGACCTGCCGATGATGGTGGCGACGAACTCCGCCCCGCTCGGCACCGCCTTCACCGTGCCGGTGGACCACCGTTCCGCAAAGACCGGCATCACCGCTGCCGAGCGGGCGGCGGCCGTCGCCGCGATCCTCGATCCCGCCAGTGTGCCGGGCGACTTCGTCCGTCCGGGCCACCTGTTTCCGCTCGTCGCGAAGGAGGGAGGGGTGCTCCGCCGCGCCGGCCACACCGAGGCGGCGGTCGATCTCGCCCGGCTTGCGGGCCGCCCGCCGGCGGGCGTGATCTGTGAAATCCTCGATGACTCGGGCAACCGCGCCGACCGCGACGGACTCTTCGCCCTCGCCGCGAAGCACCACCTCGAGATCATCTCGATCGAGCAGCTGATCCGTCACCGTCGCACCCGCGAAAAGCTCGTGGAGCGGATCGCGGAGGCCGATCTGCCGACGAAGTGGGGCCGCTTCCGGATCATCGCCTATGGCGTGAAGTTCGAGGCCCAGCAGCCGCTGGTGCTGACAATGGGCGACATGTCGGCGGCGACCGCACCGCTCGTACGGCTGCATTCGTCGTGCTTCACGGGCGACCTGCTCGACAGCCTCCGCTGCGACTGCGGCGACCAGCTTCACATGGCCCTGCAGATGATCGGACAGGAGGGCTGCGGCACGCTCGTCTACCTGCCGCAGGAGGGCCGCGGCATCGGGCTCGTGGAAAAGATCCGGGCCTACCAGCTCCAGGATCAGGGGCTCGACACCGTCGAGGCGAATCTCGCACTCGGCTACAAGGCCGACTCGCGGGAGTACGGGGTTGGGATCCAGATCCTCAAGGATCTCGGCCTCCGCCAGATTCGCCTCCTCACCAACAATCCGAAGAAGACCGACGCGTTCATCTACGGCGGTTTCGACCTCGACGTGGTCGATCAGGTGCCGATCCTGCCGCCCGTCCACGAATTCAACAAGCGCTACCTGGCCACGAAGCGCGAGAAGCTGGGCCACAAGTTTCCGGAGTGACGCGCGGCCGGCGAAAGTTGACCCGGCCCCGAGCGGCCCCGTAGCATCGGGGCTTTTCCGCGGCCAGGAGGCGTTTCATGCCCAGCTTCGTCAGCCAGATGACGGTCCGTGCGTCCGCGCCATCGGGATGGGTGGGGATGTGGGCGGCCGTGGTCTGCGCTGCGGTGGTGGCGGCAGGCTGCGGCCGGTCGGAGAAGGGCCGGCTCGTAGCCGAACCGGAGGCGCCCGCCACGCCGGCCACGACCGCGGAAGCGCGGCCATCGGTCCCAGCCGAGGCGGCATTCGAGCCGCCACCGCTCGAGGCGCTCGACCGCGACGCCACGTGGATCGACCGCCCCGTGAAGGATGCCCTCGCCGTGCTTCGCGAGCAGCAGGCGAAGGAACCCGTGCTCGGTACGGTCGCCGAGGCGCTGGCGCTGAAGAACGATTCGGCGACAGCCAATGCCACGATCCTCTCGGCCCTCGGCCGCCTTCCCGAGGAAGGGCAGGCCGACCTCGAGGCACGCATCGACCGCCACGTGGCCGGCGACCTCGGCAGCACCAACCCGATCCTGATCAGCTCCAGTGCCGAGTTCGACATCCTCGGGCTCACGGGCTTCGGGCTCTTCTCCTACGACCGCACGCTCGAGCCCTTCGCCAACGCCGAGACGGTGGTCAGCTGGCAGACCAGCGCCGACGGGCTCTACGACAAGGTGGTGATGCGCGACGACCTCGTCTGGAGCGACGGCCGGCCGATCACGGCCCACGACATCGCCTTCACCTACCGGGTGATCATGGACCCCCGCGTGCCCGTGCCCGCCGTCCGCAGCGGCACCGACCAGATGAAGGGCGTCCACGCCTACGATGACCGGACCGTCGTGTTCTTCCACAAGGAACCGCTGGCGACCAACGTCTGGAACATCAACTTCCCGGTGCTGCCGAAGCACGTCTACGAAGGCACGTGGGAGAAGGACCCGACCCTCAAGGACAGCCCCGAGCACGTCGCCCTCGAGGAAAAGCCGGTGGCGGGCGGCCCCTACGAGATTCTCTCCCGGAAGCGCGGTCAGGAGATCGTGCTCCGGCGGCGCGAAAGCTGGAGCCGCGTGAACGACCGCCTGGTTCGGGAGCAGCCGTATTTCAAGGACATCCGCTTCCGGATCATCGAAGACCCGAACACCGCGTTGCTGGCGCTCACGTCGGGCGAGATCGACGAGATGATCCTGCAGCCGGAGCAGTGGACGACGCAGACCGTCGATGACAACTACGACCGGCTCAACACCAAGGCGACGGCCCCCGAGTGGGTCAGTTTCCACTTCGCCTGGAACATCGGCACGCCCTTCTTCGCCGACCGGCGGGTGCGGCGGGCGATGAGCTACGCGTTCGATCACGACCGGATGCTCGAAAAGATCTGCCTGGGGCTCTACGAACCCTGCGCCGGCAACTTTCCCCCGGGATCCTGGATGGCGGGCCCCAAGAAGCTCGAGCCCTATAAGCAGGACCTCGACAAGGCCGAGGCCCTGCTCGACGAGGCGGGCTGGACCGACCACGACAACGACGGCATCCGCGACAAGGACATCGACGGTCGGCTGGTCCCCTTCGAGTTCACGCTGCTGGTCAATCAGCATCCGTTCCGGATCGCCATCTGCACGCTGCTCAAAGAAAACCTCGAGCAGATCGGGGTGATCGCGAACGTGCGGCCGGTCGAGGTGACGGCCCTGCAGGAGATGATGCAGAAGAAGAGCTTCCAGGCCTGCTTCTCCGGCTGGGGCTCGGGCACCGACCCCGACAGCTCCGAGAACATCTGGAAGACCGGTGAGATGCGAAACTACTGCGGCTACTCCAATCCCGAAGTCGACCGGCTGTTCGCCGAGGGCCGGCGCGAACTCGACCGCAGCCGTCGCGCCGAGAAGTACGCCCGCATCCAGGAGATTCTCTACGAAGACCAGCCCTACACCTGGCTCTTCTGGCGAAACAGTTTCTACGGCTTCTCCAAGAGCCTGCGGGGTTACGCCTTCAGCCCGCGGGGTCCCTACCACTACTCCCCCGGCTCCGGCAGCCTCTGGAAGCCACGGGCCGAGTGACCATGGCCACCTACCTGGTGCGGCGGCTGCTGCAGGGATGCGTCACGCTCGTGGCGATCACGGTCGTGGTCTATGCCCTGGCCCGCGCCATGCCCGGCAACCCGCTCACCGCCCAGCTCGGCGAAGACCCGAGCCGCAAGGTGAGCGCCGCCGACTATGAGCGGATGCAGCGGGCCTACGGCCTCGACAAGTCGTGGCCGGAGGGCTACCTGCAGTGGGCCGGCAACCTTTTCCGCGGCGACCTCGGCCGGTCGATCACCCGCAAGCAGCCCGTGACGAGGCTGATCGGCGACCGCCTCGGCCCCACGCTGCTCGTCTCGGGGACCGCCTTCCTGCTGATCTGGACGCTCGCCATCCCGCTGGGCCTCTACGCCTCGGCCCGCTCCGGCACGCCCGACGAACGGGGCGTGAGCCTCGTGCTCTACGCCCTCTACTCGTTTCCCACGTTTGTGGCCGCGCTGTTTCTGCAGATCCTGTTCTCGGTCTGGAGCAAGGGCACTGCCTGGGAGTTGCCGCTCTTTGGGATGACCGACCTGCCGCCCGACGCCCCTCTGGCCGCGCGAGTCGTCGACGTGGCCCGCCACATGATCCTGCCGGTCGTCTGCCAGACGTACGTGAGCCTCGCGTACGACACGCGTTTCATCCGCGCGACCATGGCCGAGGCGGTCCGGCAGGACTACATCCGCACCGCCCGGGCCAAGGGGGCGGGACCATGGCGGGTGCTCTTCCGCCACGCCTTCCGCAATACCCTCATCCCGCTCGTCACGCTCTTGGGCCTCTCGCTGCCGTCGCTCGTGGGCGGCTCGATCATCATCGAGCAGATCTTCACCTGGCCCGGCATGGGCCGACTGTTCTTCGAGAGCATCCGCGAACGCGACTATCCCACGATCATGGGGCTGACGCTGATGTTCAGCCTGCTCACGCTCCTCGGGCAGCTCCTCGCCGACCTGCTCTACTCCGCCGTTGATCCCCGGGTGAGCGTGGAGTGATGGCTGCACACGGATTCTGGATCGAGGCGTGGCGGCGATACCGGCGACGGCCGCTGGCGATGGCCGCGCTCGGCTTCGTCGGCTTCCTCGTGACCGTCGCCGTGTTGGCGCCGGCGATCGCCGGTACGAAGCCCGTGCTCTGCCGCTACAAGGGCCGCCTCTACGCGCCGTGCCTGGCCTACTTCGACCGCCGGTTCGAGCCCGCGATCTTTGCCAAGGACAAGTTCCGCGGCACCTACCCGAAGAACCTGGCCGAGAAGGATCCCGAGAGCTGGGCGATCTGGCCGCTCTTCTTCCAGGATCCCTTCCGGGCGGTTCGGGCCGACGAGTGGCCGGGCCGACCCGAGAACCCCTCGATGGACCAGGGGGTGCCAAGCCGGGCACATCCCTTCGGCACCGATCAGTCAGGCGTCGACGTGCTCGCCAAGATGGTCCACGGCACCACCGTGGCGTTGCTCGTGGGCTTTGTCTCGATGGGGATCGCGGGCACGATCGGCATTCTCGTCGGCGCGGTCGGCGGCTACTTCGGCGGCTGGGTCGACGCGGTCACCAGCCGGGTGACCGAGATCGTGATGTGCATCCCCACGCTCGTGCTGATCCTCGCCATCGTCGCCATCATCGAGAAGCCCACGATCTGGCATACCATGGCGATCATCGGCTTCACCGGCTGGACGGGCATCGCCCGCCTCACCCGCGGCGAGTTTCTCCGACTCAAGGGTGCGGAGTACGTCACGGCCGCGCGGGCCGCCGGCGCCGGACCGCTGCGGATCATGCTCCGCCACATCCTGCCCAACGCCCTGGCGCCGATCCTCGTGCCGATCACCTTCGGCATCGCGGCGGCAATCCTCGTCGAAAGCGGCCTCTCGTTCCTCGGCTTCGGGCCGCCGCCTCCCTCGGCGAGCTGGGGCTCGATCCTGAACGGCGCCCGTTCGAACCTCGCCATGTGGTGGCTGGTGGTGTTTCCCGGCATCGCCATCTTCCTGACGGTGCTCGCCTACAACCTCGTCGGCGAGGGCCTGCAGGAAGCGACCGACCCCCGACTCCGCGAGGCGCGGAAATGAGCTTTCGAGAGGCTGCGACGATCCTGGCAGGGCTCATGGCCAACTCGCCAAACCCGGCAGCGAGACGGGACGAGTTGCCTCGCCAACGGCAGGATCGCCGACGCTCGTCATCCTCGCCCCGATCCCGCCGCCTTCCCAATCCGTGTTTTGAACGTGGTGACTCACGAACCAACGATGCCGCTGCTTGACATCCGCAACCTCGTGACGGCGTTTCAGACGCCCGCCGGCCGCGTGCCGGCGGTCGATGGCGTGTCGCTGTCGATCGACCGAGGCCGCACGCTCGGCCTCGTCGGCGAGAGCGGCTGCGGCAAGAGCGTGACGG
>JBBAVQ010000027.1:0-2310 GCA_040397625.1 Pirellulales bacterium
CGAGCCGCGTTTGACGCGGCCCTTCTCGACCGGATCATCGCCTCGTCGTCGCTCCCCTCGTGGGCGAGCGACGTCCGCCGCGCCGCGTTCGACCGATTCGTGGCGATCGGCCTGCCCGATCGCCGCGACGAGAACTGGATGCGGACCGACCTTCGGCTCTTCAAGCCCCAGGCCTGGGGCCCGAGCGGGGTCCCGGCGTCGGCCACTGCTTCTGGAGGCGCTTCCGCTCCCGAGGGCCTGCTCGCCCAGGCGATACTCTCGGGCGACCTGGCGGCCGATTCCTATGCCGACTTCGAGCGGGCGTTGGCTCCCGGTGCGCAGCAGGTGCCTGTGGCCGGCGCTGCCCCTGCCCCGGCTTCAGGGCGGCTCGCCGGTCGGCTGGCTTCCGTGGATGGCCACATCGTCCGCCACGAGGTTGATCCATCGCTGGCTGCGAAGGGCGTCGTCTTCGGTCCGGCTGACGAACTGCTTGCCAGCCATGCCGACGCCCTGCGGCCTCACTGGTTTCGCGTCATCGACCCGGGCTGCGACTGGTTCGCTGCCGCCCATGCCGCGTTTCATGCCGCCAGCGCCGTGCTCTATGTGCCGCCGGGGGTGCGGATCGCCGATCCGTTCCATGTGATCGCCGGCATCGGTGACGGCGGCGTCGACACGTCGCACGTGCTGGTGGTGCTCGGCGAGGGTGCCGAGGCGACGGTGCTCACCGAGACGGCCGGCGGTGGCGCCATCGGATCGACCGGTGGCTTCCACTGCGGGGGCACCGAGATCGTCGTCGGCAAGGGTGCTTTCCTGCGGATGGTGAACCTCCAGAACTGGAACACCGGTGTCTGGCACTTCGCCCGCCAGAAGGCCGTGGTGCAGGCGAGCGGCCGGCTCCAGTGGACGCTCGGCGCGCTCGGCAGCCGGGTTTCGCAGGTTGCCCAAGACGTGGCGCTCGCGGGCCGCAACGCGTCGGCTCAGGTCAACGGCGTGATGTTCACGGAGGGCCGCCAGCACCTCGTCTACAACACGCTCCAGCACCACGAAGCTCCCTCCTGCACCAGCGACCTGCTCTACAAGGGGGCGCTCCAGGGCAAGAGCCGGCTCGTCTGGCGGGGCATGATCAAGGTGGACAAGGCCGCGCAGAAGACCGACGGCTACCAGCGGAACGACAACCTGATGCTCTCGAACGAGGCGCGGGCCGACTCGATCCCCGGCCTGGAGATCGAGGCCGACGACGTCCGCTGCACCCACGGGGCGACCAGCGGCCGGGTCGATGCCGAGCAGATCTTCTACGCCCGGGCCCGGGGCCTCTCGGCCGACGAGGCCGCGCGGCTCGTGGTCGCCGGCTTCTTTCAGCAGGTCTTCGACCGGATCACGATCCCCCAGGTCCGCGAGGCGCTCGCCAAGGCGATCGGCGGCCGCATTCACAGGATCGCGTGAGCCCACCGATGGCAGAGTTCGTCCGCGTCGCCGACATCGCCGAGATTCCTGATCCGGGCAAGACGCTCGTCGAGGTCGACGGCGACATGGTCGCGTTGTTTCACGTCGGCGGCATGTTCTACGCCCTCGACGACGTCTGCACGCACGACGGCGGTCCGCTCGCCGACGGCGAACTTCGCGACTACAAGATCGCCTGCCCGCGGCACGGGGCGAAGTTCGACATCCGCACCGGTGCCGCCCTTTCGATGCCCGCCGTGCGGCCCACCCGGGCCCACGACGTGAAGGTCGAGGAAGGCGGCGTGTGGATCCGCCTTCGGTCGGCGGCCGGGGCTGGCGGCCCGCCCTTGCACGGTGCGATTGCGGCGCCGGTGGTGCAGACGTCGACCTGCTGCACGCCCGCGGCAAGCCGCGAGGCTGGCGAATCGACGGTGGAATCGACTAGCGCCGGCGGGCCGCTCTGCGAAGATCGTGTCCGCGAGATGCTCAAGGAGGTGAAAGATCCTGAGTTGTTCGTGAACATCGTGGACCTCGGCCTGATCTATGGCGTCACGCTCTCGCCCGCGACCGACGTGCCGGGCAAGCAGCACGTGTCGATCGACATGACGATGACCAGCCCTGCCTGTCCGGCGGGCCCGCAGCTGATCGCCGACACCAAGCGGGCTGTGGGCGCGAGCCCCGAGGTGTCTGCCGTGGAAGTCCGGATCGTGATGGATCCCCCCTGGACGCCCGACCGCATGACCGAAGCGGCCCGCGACCAGCTTGGGATTTTCTGACGAGCCTGCTCGTTGCTCCCGTAGCACAGGTTTTCAACCTGTGCCCATTGTTCCGGCTACGCTCTGGGCTGTTGGTGTCGCGCCGCTCGGGGCTCAGGAAGCCCAATCGCGTAAG
>JBBAVQ010000027.1:2410-17435 GCA_040397625.1 Pirellulales bacterium
CGCCGCTCGGGGCTCAGGAAGCCCAATCGCGTAAGCGATGGGGGCATGCAGAGTGCTGGTACGCCGCTCGGGGCTGCCCATACCACATCGCCGGACGTTCGCGTCGGACATCCTGTCCGACACTCTCTGCGTGTCCGCTTCGCTTCGCCATCCTGGCTTCGCTCGCTCCCACAGCCCGGCTCCGTGGCACGGGCAGCCCCTCGCTGTCTCCCTCGTAGCACAGGTTTTTAACCTGTGTTCCCCTCGTAGCACGGCTTGTCAGCCTCTGCCCGCCAAGTCGGCTACGCTCTGGGGCGGACACACGCGACGTGACGGATCATGGGATGCTGATGCGGCTGCTGATCTACGAATGGTGCTGCTCTGGCGGGCTTGCCGGGCCCGACCGCGAACTCGTGATTCT
This sequence comes from Pirellulales bacterium, assembly GCA_040397625.1. GTDB lineage: Bacteria > Planctomycetota > Planctomycetia > Pirellulales > UBA1268 > QWPN01. Next base: position 2,811 of record JBBAVQ010000027.1, read on the forward strand.
TCCAGGCGATGATGTCACCTCGCTGGCCCGCGAGGGGCGGGCGATGTTTCTCGCCCTCGTCGCCGATGCGGTGCGTGACGACGGCTTCGACGTGGCCGTGCTCGTCGATGAATCGCTGCCGCTCGACCTGCCGGCCGGCGCGAAGCGGGTCGTCGTGTCCCGCGGCCGCGAAGTCGAATCGCTCGTTGCGGCGGCAGGGCTGTCAGATGCCGTGATCGTGGTCGCGCCGGAGACGGCAGGCGTGCTGGCGGCGCGAGTGGAGTCGGTTCGGGCGGCCGGGGGCACGGTGCTGGGGCCATCGTCGGAGGTCATCCGGCTCGCGGCCGACAAGCAGGCCACGATCGATGCGCTGGCGGCGGCCGGCGTTCCCGTGCCCGCCGGCCGGTCGCTCGCGGCAGGCGAGGAGTGGCCGATCGGCTTTCACCGGCCGGCTGTCCGCAAGGCTCGGGCGAGCACCGGCTGCGACGGCCTCGTGGTCGTCCGGCCGGGTGACCGGCTCCCCTGCCCTGCCCTCGTGGCTACGCGGTTGGAAGCCGAATGCGCCGGGCAGCCGGTCGGCGTGTCGTGCCTGATTGGGCCGAAGGGTGTCATGCCCGTCGCGACGCTGGTGCAGAGGTTCTCATCGGGGCCGAATCCTGGCTATGTCGGCGGAACACCGCTTCAGGACGTGGGCGAGCAGCGCCGGGCGGGTCGGTTGGCCGTGCGTGCCGTCGAGGCCCTCCAGCGATGCGATCCGGCCGCCACCCATGCCGGCTGGGTCGGAGTCGATATGATCCTCGGGAGCCGCCCCGACGGCCTCGAGGACCGCGTGCTCGAGGTGAATCCTCGCGTCACCACGTCGTTCGTCGGGCTCGCAGCCGCGGCCCCGGTGAGCCTCGTTCGGGCGATCGTGGATGCGGCCAGCGGTCGCGAGATCGGCCGGGGACCACTGCCGAATGGATGCACCTTCACGCTCACCGATGACGCCCCTGCCCGCTCGACGTGACGTGCTGGCCTTCGATGTCGGGGGCGCCACCATCAAGGCGGCCGACGGGGCCGGCTGGACGCATGCGGAGCCATTTGCGATGTGGCGTGAGGCCCCGCGGCTTGCCGACGTGCTCACCCGGATTCTCTGCGACGCCGGGCCACGGCGGATCGTCGCCACGATGACCGGCGAGATCGCCGACTGCTTCGCCGATCGGCGAGCAGGCGTGGTGCACATCGTGCGGGCGCTGACGGCGGCGGCCAAGGCCTGCGGGTGCGGCCCGGCCGGGATCTATCGAGTGGATGGCCGGCTCGTGGCGCCAGAAGAAGCGGTTGCCGACCCGCTCGCCGTTGCGGCGAGCAACTGGCACGCCGTCGCCCGGCTCGCGGCCTCGTTGGTCCCGGATGCACGGGCACTGCTCGTGGACATCGGCTCGACCACCACCGACATCGTGCCGCTTGTCGGCGGGCGGCCCATGCCGCTGGCCGCTGACGACGCCGGGAGAATGGCGACCGGCGAACTCGTCTACACCGGCGTCGAGCGGACGCCCGTGCCCGCGATCGTCCGCGGACTCCCGCATCGGGGTATCCGCCGGCCGGTCGCGAGCGAGCGGTTTGCCGAGTCGCGTGACGCCTGGCTCGTGCTCGGCGGCCTCGACGAAGATCCTGCTTCGCTGGAGACGGCCGACGGCGGTCCCTTCACCCGCGACGCTTCCCGCATCCGGCTGGCCAGGGCGATGCTCCTGGAGCCGGCCCTCGTGACGGCCGCCGATGCCGAGCGGGCCGCATCCTGGATCGCCGAGGCCCAGGCACGCCAGGTGGCCCGGGCGGTGGACCGCGTGGTCCGGCACTGCGGTGGCAGGCCGGAAGCCGTCGTTTACTCCGGTCACGGAGAGCGGCTCGCACGCATGGCCTTCGACCGCCTCGGATGGGGCGTCGCCGTCGTGTCGCTGCCGGCCGTCGTTGGTGCGGCCGTCTCCCGGTCGGCGCCCGCGCATGCTCTCGCCCTCATCGCCCGGGGAGAGCTCTCATGACCGCCGGCTGGACGCGGGGTGTGATCAGGGCCGCCACGGGCCCGGCCGTTTCGCAAACGGTGCTCAAGTTTGGCGGAAGCCTGCTGGTGCGGCGCACCTGGCGAGACGAACTCCGGTCGCTCGTGGACGATTGCATCGGCCCGACGACCATCGTGGTCGGCGGCGGGCCGCTCGTTGACGGCCTGCGGGCGATCGACGCGGCCAGCCCGCGGCCTGCGGACGTGATGCACCGGTTGGCGATCGACGCGATGGGAGTCACGGCGCGAATGGTGGCCGACGCCGCGGCGCTGCCGCTCGCTGCGGATCCGGCCGAAGCGGCAGACGCCGTCGTTCTCGATGCGGCCGCATGGCTTTCGCAGGCCGGCCGATACGACGACCTTCCCGCGGGCTGGCACGTCACAAGCGATTCGATCGCGGCCATCGTGGCCACGGCGTGCGGTGCCGCGCTCCTGCTCGCGAAGAGCGTGCCCCCGCCGGAGTCGTCAGGAAGTCTCGTCGCACTCGCGGAGGGCGGATGGGTGGACGATCACTTTGCTGTCGCTGCGGCAGATCTCGATCGGATCGACTGGGCGGTGCCACCGGGCATCATTCCCACGAACAGCCGCTGAGGGTGGCGGGCCTGGCTGCCAGAGTCGCAGTTCTGGTCGCCGCGAGGTCGGGGGTCTCGGCCGTATTCGTGGCAAACTGCCACGGCTGAAACTTCACGCCGCCCGACGCCGACAGCACCCACGTCGCCCCCTTCTTCACGCCGTTCGCCACGGTCGGCACCGACTTGGGCACGTCGTAGGACGGCAGCTTCAGGCCGGCGGCGTCAGTGAGCGGCGATAGGTCGCAGCCCGCCCGGCCGTCGAGCTGCCGGCCCTTGATCAGGGCGGCCACGACGGCGAGGTCGATGCAGTTCACGAGTTCGGCGAAGACGGGCTGCTTTTTCGCCAGGTCGTCGTAGGAGGCCGTCATGGCATCGCACCACTTCTTGGCGAGGGGGTCGGTCGGGACGGCGCCGCGCTTCATGCCGCCCTGGGCGACCACGTCGCTCTCGGTGAGGCACTTCATCCGGCGGCCACCGATGCTCCAGGCGAGCTCGTCTGGATCACGGGCAATCGGATCGTAGTCGGCCTCGAGCCAGAATCGCGGCAACGCGCTGGCGCGGCCGCCGGCGGGAATCATGGCGAGATAACTCGGCAGGGTCTTCAGGCCCGACTCCTCGTGCCCCATGCCGACCCGCTTCATGCGATAGTCGGCCGCGACGAGCACGCGGGCGAAGCGGCTGTCGGTCGGCACGCCGCTGACGGTCACCTTCTGCGGCCCGAGCGCCTGCTCCATGGCGGTGAACGTCGCCTGCGGGTCCGGGCCGATCGTGCCCTGGCGGCTGAGAAGCGCCCGCAGTGTGGCGATGCCTTCGGGGGTGGGATCGATCGAGCAGGTCATGCCGCCCGCCTGAGCCGCTTCGATGGCACGCAGGCAGACGACGAGATCTTCGAGGTGGAGCGGCGGGCGGCGGCTGTCGGCGCCGACGATCGCACCGGAGCGGTCAACGACGACCGCGTCGGCCGGTCCGCAGAGGAGGATGTCGTTGTGGTCGGGATCGACGAACACGCGTTCGATCCGCTGCAGGCCGCCGAGGAACTGCACCTCGGCCGGAATCGGCGTGCCCTTCGCGACCGAGTCCTTCACGGCCGCGGCGACGGCCTTGAGCGACACCGTGCGCGACGCGCCCGCCTTGCCCGACCATCCGGCGTCGGCCAGGGCACGCGTCCGCTCGGCCGCCAGCGACTCGAGGGCCTGGGGCTCGATCGAACGAACGATCCCATCGGCATCGACCGAGATGCCGCCCACGGCCTGACTGCCGAACCCCATTTGACCAAAGCAGATGGGCGCCGAGCCCAGCCCGGTCAGCATAAGCACCAGGCAGGCCGCTCGGCGGAGGGCAGCGGGGAGGCGGATCGCGGACATGGAGACCTCGCAGTGGCGGTATGAAACCCCGGGGGCAAACCGTCACCGATGCTAGTAAGGCCCGCAATTTCCGGCAAACCCGGTTCTTCCCGGGAATCCCCGCCTTTTGACGGCCTCGCCAAGCGGCCGCCGCTGGATCATGATGCACGGGTCGAGCCGCCGGGGCCCCGCGATGTGCGAGGGCTGACGCGGCCGATCCTGTCTTTCACGCATGGCATGACGGCCGAACCCCAGTCCTTTCTGCATGTGGTCGACCCGGCGGTCGGCGAGAGCATCGTCCGGCTTTCGCCGGGCAAGCGGGTGACGCTCGGCCGCGCCCCGTCCAACGACATCGTTCTCCATGACGAGCGGGCCAGCCGCGTTCATGCCGAGATCATGTCCGCCCCCGGCGGCTGGTTCGTGCGCGACCTGCAGAGCCGCAACGGCACCACCGTCAACGGGACCGTGGTGGTTTCCGAGCGGCCCTTGGCGACCGGCGACGTGATCCGGATCGGCCTCGCGCAGATCTCCTTCACGAGCGGCGATCCGCCGACCGGGGCCAGCCAGGCATACGGACCGTCCGAAACGATCGCCGGCGACGTGCCGGCCGACGCCGCCGAGTGGATGGCGTCGATCACGCATCGCCAAACCCGTAGCCGGCTGCTCGAGGCGATCAGCGAGGCGGCCGGCACGGCGCCGCGCGTGGGGCGGGCCGCCGCCGATCTCTGCCGCCTTGCCTTCTCGCTGGCCGACGCCGACGACGCCCGCGGCATCGCCCGGCTCGCGCTCGACTCGGCGCTCCATGGCACGGCAGCCAACCGCGGCATGGTCCTCCTGCCGGCCAGGCTCGGCGACGCGGCCCTCGACCGGGTCACCATCGACATGGTCGCTCCGACGGCATCGACGCCGGATCCCTGGGCCTGGCCGCTGCCCCATGCGGCCGCCGCTACGGTGCTGCTTACCGACGAGGCGGTGCTGGCGGCCGGCGATGGCCGGTTCGGCGACGCGGCGGCGACGATCGTTGCGCCGATCCGCTCGCGGGGTCGGCCGGTCGGCGCGATGCATCTCGAGGTGGAGGCCGGCGGCGCGGCCACGCCCGACGACCTGGAGTTCGTGATGGCGGTCTGCGACGCCCTCGGCGTGGCGCTCGACAATCTCGCCGCCCGCGAGGTCCTCTCCACCCGGCTCGCCACCGCCGCCGACGAGAACGAGCGGCTCCGCCGCCGGCTCGGCGAGGAGACCCACATGGTCGGCACGAGTCCGGCCCTCCAGGGAATCATCGGCCAGGTGCAGCGGGTGGCCTCAACCAAGGCGACGGTGCTCGTCCGGGGCGAGAGCGGAGCGGGCAAGGAACTGATCGCCCGCGCCATCCACGAGGCGAGCGATCGCACCAGCGGCCCCTTTGTCTGCCTGAACTGCGCGGCCCTCTCGGAGACGCTGCTGGAGAGCGAACTCTTCGGCCATGAGAAGGGCGCCTTCACGGGGGCGACCGAGCGAAAGATCGGCAAGTTCGAGGCGGCCCACAAGGGCACGCTGATGCTCGACGAGATCGGCGAGATGAGCCCCGCCATCCAGGCCAAGTTCCTGCGGGTGCTGGAGGGGCACCCGTTCGAGCGCGTCGGTGGCAGCGGTCGCGTGCAGGTGGACGTCCGCGTCGTCGCGGCCACCAACCGCGATCTCGAGAGGGCCGTCGCTGCCGGGGACTTTCGCCGAGATCTCTACTTCAGGCTCAAGGTGGTCGAGATCATCGTGCCGCCGCTCCGCCGGCGTCCCGAAGACATCGAGTCCCTCGCCGAGCACTTCCTGAACCGCTTCGCCAATGAGACCGGCCGCAAGCTTCGCGGCTTCACGCCCGAGGCGGTCGAGGCGATGCAGGCCTACCACTGGCCGGGCAACATCCGCGAGCTTCGCAACGTGATCGAGCGCGCCGTGGTGCTCTCCCAGGGGGAGTCGATCGACGTTCACGAGTTGAGCCTCAGCCACCTCGCCGCGCCGGGCGAGACCGACGCCAACGCCGCCCTGCGGTCGGGTCCCTTCGTGCCGATGTCGATCGAGGAGATGGAGCGGCGTCACGTGCTGGCCACGCTCGAGGCGGTGGGCGGAAACAAGACGAAGGCCGCCACGATCCTCGGCATCGAGCGATCGACGCTCGATCGCAAGCTCGCGAAGTGGGCCCGTGTGTAGGCGAGTGCAGTGCCCCAGGAAGCGTAACGCCGTAAGGCGTACGGCGAATCGACGGTGGATCCGGGCCATGGCCCCCATCGCTCACGCGATTGGGCTTCCTGCGGATCCTCACTCCTCGAGCCCGAAATACTTCTTCCAATAATCGGCCCCCTCGGGGCCCGGCTCCGGGGGCTTGGCGTCGGGCGACGGACGGCCGCGGCGGCGACGGGTTTCGCGGGCCTCGGCCAGCCACTCCTCGCACGACACCGCCTTCGCCCGGCGGCGACGGGCCGCGACCTGCAGTCGCCGGTCGCTCGACACCACCACCAGGTGCGCCGGTGCGGTGTCGTCCTCCACAAGCTCTTCGATCAGCGAGTCGGCGTCGGGGTATTCCCTGGCAAACCACACGCGGATGCCGCCGTGCGAGAGCCGGCCCGGCAGGCCGTCGGGGGCACGGGCGGCGTCAAACACCACGATCGTGTCGGAGGCTTTCTCGCCGAGCAGGTCAACGAGCAGGTCGAGCAGCGCGATCCGCGACTGCTCGAATCCCCTCGGCCCGCGTGACTCGCCGAACACGCCCGAGGCGTGCAGCAGGTTGTAGCCGTCGATGATCAGGGTCATTCAGCCGAGCCGGTACTTCACGCGGCCCCCCACGATCGTCGCCACCGCCCTGCCCTGCAGCGTCCAGCCGTGGAACGGCGAGTTGACGCTCTTGGAGCGGAACGAGGCGACGTCGACCGTCCACGAGAGGTTTGGGTCGATGAGCGTGATGTCGGCCACGGCGCCGGGCCGCAGCGTGCCCCGGTTGATGCCGAGGATCTTCGCGGGCAGCGTGCTCATCGCCTCGACGAGCCGCGGCCAGCCGAGCCGGCCCGACTGCACCAGCCGCGTGACGGAGAGGCCGACGGCCGTCTCCAGGCCGAGAATGCCGAACGGAGCCCGGTCGAGCTCGAGCATCTTCTTCTCACGGGCGTGCGGCGCGTGGTCGGTGGCGATGCAGTCGATCGTGCCATCCACGAGCCCCTCGATGATCGCTTCGACGTCAGCGGCCGTCCGCAGCGGCGGGCTCATCTTGAAGTTGGAGTCGAAGCCCCGCAGGCACTCGTCGGTGAGCGTGAAGTGGTGCGGGCAGGCCTCCGCCGTCACCCGGATGCCCCGCCGCTTCGCCTCGCGGATCAGGGCCACACCCCCGCCGGTCGAGACGTGCATCGCGTGCAGCCGGCCCCCGGTCACGTCCGCCAGCGCGATGTCGCGGCCGATCAGCACCTCCTCGGCGGCCGCCGGCATCCCGCCAAGGCCGAGCACGAGCGAGACGAGCCCCTCGTGCATCACCCCGCCCCGCGAGAGCTCCAGCACCTCCTCGTGAGCGAGGATCGGCTTGTCAAACATCCGGCAGTATTCGAAAGCCCGCCGCATCAGCTCGGCGTCGTAGACCGGCGCGCCATCGTCGCTGAACGCCACCGCGCCCGCCTCGACGAGCTGGCCGATCTCGGCGAGTTCCTTCCCTTCGCGGCCCCGGCTCACGCAGGCCACCACGAACACGTTGCAGGTGTCGGCCCGAGCCGCCTTCTGGTGGATGAACTCCACCGCCGCCTGCGTGTCGATGGGCGGCTCGGTGTTGGGGATGCAGGCCACGCTCGTGAATCCGCCTGCCAGCGCCGCCTGGGTGCCGGTCTCGATCGTCTCGTCCTCCTCGCGGCCCGGCTCGCGGAGGTGGACGTGCATGTCAACCAGGCCGGGCGTCACCACCAGGCCGCTGGCGTCGATCGTCTCGTCGGCCTTGCCGATCGGCTGGGCGCCGGCGAGGCCCACGGCGACCACCTGCCCGTCGCGGACGAGCACGTCGTCGACGCGGTCGATGCCCTGCGCGGGGTCCACCACCCTGCCGCCGCGAATGAGGAGTGTGGCCATCGGCGAATCCTTCTCAGTAGATCCTGGTTGCGGAGGACGACTCGCCGCTTGCTCGCGTTGCCGCCCGCGGGCCGCACGTCAACCAGAGCACCGCCATCCGCACGGCGAGTCCGTTGGCAACCTGGCCGAGGATCAGCGACTGCGGGCAGTCGGCCACCTCGGCCGTGACCTCGACACCCCGGTTGATCGGGCCGGGCGCCAGAATGAGCAGATCTTTCTTGGCCCGCTTCAGCCGATCGCGGGTCATCGCGTAGAGGTGGGCGTATTCGCGGACGGAGGGAAAGGGCCTCGTGTTCTGCCGCTCGAACTGGATGCGGAGGAGGTTGAGCACGTCGCACCGTGGCACGATCGCGTCGAGATCGTGCGACACTTCCACGCCCAGTTCCCGCCAGCGCTCCGAGACGAGCGTGGGTGGGCCGCAGAGGATCACCTTGGCGCCGAGCTTCATCAGGCCCCAGAGGTTGGACCGCGCCGTCCGGCTGTGGGCGATGTCACCCACGAGGCCGACGGTGATTCCGGCGAGGTCGCCGAGCCGCTCCTTGATCGTGAAGATGTCGAGCAGGCCCTGGGTGGGATGCTCGTGCGGTCCGTCGCCGGCGTTGATCACGCCCACCGAGAGGTGCTGCGCGAGCAGGTGCGGCGTGCCCGGGGTCTGGTGTCGGACGACCGCGGCATCGACCCCCATCGCCTCGAGGTTCTTGGCGGTGTCGATGAACGACTCACCCTTCGATAGGCTGCTCGACGACGCCGAGAAGTCGATCACGTCGGCTCCGAGCCGGCGGGCGGCGAGGGCGAAGCTCGTCTTCGTCCGCGTCGAGTTCTCGAAGAACAGCGTGACGATGGTCGTGCCGTTGAGCACGGAGAGCTTTCGGCGGCAGCCGTCGGTCGCCTCCTTGAAGAGGGTCGCGGTGTCGAGCAGCGTGCGGATCTCGTCCGGCGTGAGCCGCTCGAGGTCGAGGAGATGCCGGTGCCGCCAGTGGGAGGGCACGGTCTCGTGGGAGAGTGCAGCGGTGCTCATGCGGCGCGCGGGGCGGACGGGACGGTCGCCAAAAAGGCTTCGCCGCGGCGACTGCCGCGGCAGGATGCGATGGCGGGGAGTTTAGCAAAGTCCGCCGGATTTGCGGGGCTGGGGCGGTGCCTGCTGTGGCCGGGTGGTTGACCTTGCCCCGGCAAATGGTGGCCACCTACCCTCTCGCCGCGTGTGGAACTGGACCCTGGCGCCGGGCCGCGATGCCCCGCCGCATGTCGAGCACCGATTCATGAACGGCTCCGTCTGGTCGATCCGGGCATCTTTGACGATTCTCGCCGTCGTCGTTGGCACGTCGAGCGGCTGCACGTCGGCCATCAGCACCGCGTATCTCCGCGATGCGGTCTGGGACTTCGCCGATCACGCCGCCGAGGAGCAGCCGAAATCCGCGGCCACCGGGGACGAGTCGTCGACCGACGACACCTTTGAATCCGCCGAGGTGTCTGACACCGCGGCTGCCGACGCGGAGCGGCGTGAGGCCGCGATCGAAGAGGCTGTGTCGCGGCTGGCCAGGATCGGCGCGCTCGACGAAGCGACCCGGGCCACGCTCGTTGAAACGCTGCAGCGGACCCAGCAGGAGGATTGGCCCGTCGTGGTCGAGGCGTTTGCGTCGTCGCTTGCCGAAGCGGCCCCGCCACAGACGGCCGCGCAGGACACGACGGACTCCGCGGACGACGCCGCGGCTCCGGTTACCGTCGTGGCCGCCTCGCACACCGTGGCGAAAGCCGATCTCGATGAGGCGTCGGTTCCGCAGCCGGCACCCGTTCCGCCACCGGGTGAACCTGCCGAACCGGTGGTCCCTGCGTCCGCGCCGCCGGCCGTCGTCTCCAGCGGACCGCCGCCCGCGCCGGAGCCCGATGCCCAACTCCCGCCGGTCGCGGCGGTAGCCACCCCGCCGCTGGCTGTCTGCAATGCCTGCTTCGCGACGCGCGTCCAGGCGTGGGGTGTGCTCGATCGCTTTCCGGCGGCCCGCTTTCGCCCCGGGCAGGAGCTGATCGTCTACTTCGAACTCGACAACCTCTCATCGGGACAATCTGCCGCCGGCCACACGACGTGCATCGACACCTCCCTCGCCCTCGTCGCGGCCGATGGCACGACGGTCCGCGACTGGAGCTTCGAGCCAATCGCGGAGACGTGCGCGTCGCAGCGGCGTGACTACTTCGCCCGCTACGTGATCCGGCTTCCGGAGGCGGCGACTGCCGGGGCGTTTCGCCTCGACATCGACGTCGCGGACACGCTCGCCGGCACGACGTCGCGAGCCAGCCTGCCGCTGGAGATCGGGGCCGAGTCCCGCTGAGCCGGGCCTGGCGGCTACGATGCCGTGGCCTCCCGGGTTTCACGCGATGCAGACTCCTCCCTCCATCCTCAGCACCGAACGGCTCGAGAAGACCTTCGCCGGCGGTGACGCCGAGGCCATGGTCGCCGCCGTCCGCGGCGTGAATCTCAGCGTCGGCCGCGGGGAGTTCGTGGCGGTGACGGGCGCCTCGGGTTCGGGGAAGAGCACGCTCCTCCACATGCTTGGCGGGATCACGCGGCCGACCGCGGGCCGCGTGCTGCTCGAGGGAGTCGATCTTGCCACGCTCGACGACGACGCCCTCGCCGCGATCCGCCGCCGTCGCATTGGCTTCGTGTTCCAACGCTACAACCTGCTCCCGGAACTCTCGCTGCTGGAGAACGTCTCCCTGCCCCTCGCGCTCGACGGCGTGACTCCGGCACGCTGCGAGACAGCGGCCCGCGCGGCGCTCGAGGCGGTGGGGATGGACCACCGCGGTTCCCATCGGCCCGATGAGCTCTCGGGAGGCGAACAGCAGCGGGGCGCGATCGCTCGGGCGCTTGTCACCGATCCGGCGGTCGTGCTCGCCGACGAGCCCACCGGCGCCCTCGATTCGGCCAACTCGTCCCGCGTCGTCCAACTTCTTCAGCGGCTCGTCGCCGAGCGGCAGCAGACGGTGATCCTGGTCACCCACGATCCGGCGGTGGCGGCGGCGGCCGGACGGGTGGTGCGGATGCGGGACGGTCAGGTGGAGTCCGACTCGGCCGGGAACTCGCGGCCATGAGGCTCCGAGGGCTGCTCGTCCGGCAGTGGATGCGACGCCCCGGGCGGGCGCTGGCAGCGGCCGCGAGCGTGGCGGTTGCCGTGGGAGCGGCCGTGGCCACGTGGACGGCGGCCGACGCATCGCGGCAGGGGTTCCAGCGGCTCACCGAGGCGGTCGCGGGCGTGCCCACGATCGACGTCACGGCCCGCGACGGGCAGCGGTTCGTCGCCACGGCGGTGCCCCGCCTGGTCGATGTGCCGGGGGTGCGGGCGGTGGTGCCGCTCTTCTATCGCCCGTCGCTCCTCCGCGTGGGCGAGAATCGGCTCCGCGAGGTGGCGGTGGGCGTCGATGTCGAGGCGCTCGTGTCGGCGGGGCTGCTCGCCCTGGAGTCGGGCGAGCCGTGCCGGGAGGACGACGAACTGGTGCTCGACGCCACGCTCGCCAAGGGACTCGGCGTGACCGTCGGCGACGAGGTGCTGTTCTTCGCTCGGCGGCGGATCGCGCGGATGCGGGTCACCGGCCTCGCCGCCACCAACTCGCTCCGCTGGTTCGCCGAGGGGGCCACCGTCGTCGCCGACATCCAGGTGCTGGAATCGATGTCGCTCTCGACGGCCGAGGTGGATCGCATCCGGATCGTCCTCGCCCCAGGCGCCGCTCGCGAGGAGGTGCTGACCGCCGTCTCCGGGCGGCTGCCCGAGGCTCTCGTCGCCGACGTTCCTGCCGGCCGGGCGAGCCTGGCCGAAGACGTGCTGCATTCGGCCAACCTCGGCCTCGACTTCGTCACCGCCCTGACGCTCGCCATGGCCTGGTTCATCGTCGGCAACGCGATGCTGATGAACGTCGCCGAGCGACGGCGCGGGCTGTCGCTGATCCGCGTGCTCGGCGGCACGGCCCGGCAGGTCCGCCGGCTGGTGACCGTCGAGGCCGCGATCCTCGGCGGCATCGGGGCCGCGGTTGGCGCCGCCGTCGGGCTCGCGGCGGCGGGGCCGATCTCCGCCGGCATCTCGCGAGCCCTGCAGACCAGCGCCGGTGGCGTCGCCGTCCATCCGCTGCTCGTGCCGGTGGCGGTGGCACTGGGCATCGTCATCGCGGTGGCCGCGGCCTGGTGGCCAGCCCGCCAGGCCACGTCGCTCGACCTGCTCGAGGGGCTTTCGGCGCTGCCCGCAGAACCACCGCGGGAGTCGATGCGGGGCCTCCTTCTGGCGGCGATGGTCCTGACCGCCGTCGCCTTCGCCTGCGAACTGGCGATGGCGTTCGGCATCCTGCCGCCGCGGGCGTCGGTGGTGTCGGGCGTGGTGCTGCTCCTCGCCTTCGTAGCCTTCACGCCGTTTTTCCTGATCCCGCTGGTGCGGTTCCTCGGCGGCTTCGTGCCGTCCCGGTGGCGGATCGAGGGCCGGCTCGCCGTGGCCCAGATCGTCCGTCAGCCGATCCGCACCGCGCTGACGGCGGGCGTGCTCGTGGTGGCGGTGAGCAATGGCATCGGGCTCGGGCACGCGATTCGCGACAGCGTTGACGACGTACTCGGCTGGTATGCCAGGATGCTGAAGGCCGATTGGGTGCTCACGCAGGCCGGGGCGCTGTCGGTGTCGCGGCAGGACCGCGGCGCGGCATCGCGGGCCATGCAGGACGACGTGGGCCGGCTCGATGGCGTGGCCGACGTGGAGGGCATCGGCGTGGCGACCGGGCGGATTTCGGGGCAGGCGTGCGTGGTCATCGCCCGCGACCTGCCGGCCGGGCTGCCGCTCCCGCTCGCGCCGGTGGACGCCACGGAGGCCGATGTCCGCGCGGCCCTCGAGCGGGGCGAGGCGGTCGCCGGCACGGTGCTCGCCCAGCGGACCGGGCTCAAGGCAGGCGACGCCGCCGTGGTGGAGGTCTTTGGTCGCAAGACCCCCATCCGGATCGCGGCGCTCGTCGTCGACTACACCTCGGGCGGCGCCTCGCTCGTGCTCCGTCGCGATGCCGCCCGGCGGCTGTTCGGCATGGAGGCGGCCGACGTGCTCCTCGTGACTGCGGCCGAGGGCCGCGCGGCGTCGCTGCGGGATCCGCTCGAGGTGATCGCCAGGAGCCATTCGATGTTTCTGCGTTCGTATGGCGACCTCCGCGGCTTCATCGATCGCATCGTGTCGGGCGTGGTGGGCTCGCTCTGGTCGATCCTCGGCCTCGGCTTCGTGGTGGGCAGCCTGGGCGTGGCCAACACCGTCACCATGAGCGTGCTGGAGCAGCAGCGGTCGCTCGGGCTCCTGCGGGCGGTGGGGATGCGCCGCGGGCAGGTGGTGGGCCTGGTGGTGCTGCAGAGCATGCTCCTGGGGGCGGCCGCCGGCATCATCGGCCTCGTGTCGGGCGTGACGACCGCGCTGTTCATCCAGTTTGCGAGTCAGCCGTTGCTCGGCCATCCGCTCGCCATGCACATCCGCCCCGGCGTGGTCATCGCCAACCTGCTGGCCGCCCTCGCGGTGACTGCCCTGGCGGCTTGGCTTCCAGCCCGCCGCGCCGTGAAGCTCGACCTGCTCGAGGCGCTGTCCACGGAGTGAGGGCGAATCCTCCGCCACCGTTCCCCGCAGCACAGCTTCCCCGTAGCACAGGTTTTCAACCTGTGACTTGTTCGCCGTTCGTAGCACAGGTTTTTTAACCTGTGACCTCCGCGCCGCTCGGGACTGCCCACGCCCATCGCCGGACACTCGCTGCGGGCATCCTGCCCTTCGCTCGCTGCACGCCGGCTACGCTTCGCCATCCTGGCTCCGCTTGCCGCCGAGCCCGGCTCCTGGGCACGGGCAGCCCCGAGCTCCGTTTGCCTCAGTCGGCCAGGCTCCCCGTAGCACAAGTTTTCAACCTGTGACTTCCTCGCTCCGGGCCTCACCCGATGTCGAGCCAGCGGGGCAGCGGTGCGTCGGCGTCGAGGCCGAGAATCGTGCGGAGTTGGGCTACCTCGGCGTCGTCGAGCGGCACAAACACCACCGGATCCTGCACGAGCGTTGGATCGACGAGCCGCCAGCCGGTGATCGCGGTGCCGTCCATGATCGGCGCCCGGCCGTAGCCATACATCATGTTGTCCACGTTTTCGAAGAAGTTGCGGAGCACGACCGCCTCCGGCCGGGGACGACGGACGAAGTACAACTCGATCACGTCCTTCCAGAAGTGCGGCACGAACTTCTCGCCAAAGTCGGCGAGGCCGTAGCGGTCGCGATTGGTGCCGGCGATGCAGACGGGCAACGAAGCGATCATGAGGCCGCGGTCGCGGCCGCGGGCTTCGATGCAGCCGAGGAGGTTGATCGTGAAGTCGGCGCTGAAGCAGTCATCGCAGACGAGCACGAGGTCGCCAAGGTCGAGAGCCCTCCCTTGCCCCGCTCGCGCCGCCGCGCCGTCGAGCAGGGCGTCGGCCAGTCGCTCGAAGGGGATGTGGTAGCTCTGAATCTCGGTCGGCAGGCCGTGGCCGAGCACCACAATCGTGGCCGGCGGCTTGCCGGCCGCCGCGTCGCCGACCGCCGCCAGGAATGCCGCGGCCACCGATTCGAGCGTCTCGCCCTCCGCGTCTTTTTTGAAGACGATCGTCGTTCCGCCA
>JBBAVQ010000028.1:0-1338 GCA_040397625.1 Pirellulales bacterium
GCAGGGAGGCGGCGGGCGAAGAGACGGAGGTGTTGGCCATGGCGGGTGGTGTGCGCGGGCGTTTGGCGGAAAAACGACATCTTACACGGGTTCTCCACGAACCTGGCGCGGCCGCCGTCCAAGCCCAACGCCGTGAGGTGTGGGGCGAACTGCGAAAAGGCGCCGTGCCTCGCATGGTTCGCCCGCGGCCTCACGGCCGGTCGGCTTTCGTTTCAACGTATTCCAGCAAGGGGCACATCGACGTGCCCGCCGTGTTCGCGGCTCTGGAACGGGCGAATTTCCCAGCCGATCGCGCGCTGTCGATCGAATATGAGGAAAACCCAAAGGATCCGATCGCCGAGATCCGCGAGTGCGTCGAGGTTGCCCGCGCCGCGATGGCCGCGGTGTGACGGAGCTACCGCGTCGCGGCGAACAGGTCGAGGGCGGTGCGAACGAGGCCGACGGCATGGACGCGGACGATCTGGACGCCCTGGGCAGCGAGACTGCAGGCGGAGCCGGCAGTGGCCGCGTCGCGGTCGGCCTCGGTGGCAGGGCGGCCGAGGGACTGCTCAACCGCCTTCGCCAGAAAACCCTTGCGGGAGTGGCCCACGAGAATCGCCGTGCCGAGGTCGAGGAACCGGCCGGCGCGTTGCATGAGTTCCAGGTTGTGTTCGTGGGTCTTGCCGAACCCGATGCCGGGATCGAGGCAGATCTTCTCGAGCGGAATGCCTGCCGCGAGCAGCGTGTCGCGGCGGGCCTGCAAGTAGGCGTGAATCTCGCCGACCACGTCGCCGTACCGCGGCTCGAGCTGCATCGTTCGAGGCGTGCCCTGCATGTGCATGACGCAGACACCGGCCCCGGTCGTCCGGGCCACGGCCAGCATTCGCGGATCGCCCTCGAGCCCGGTGACGTCGTTGATGATCTCGGCTCCGAGGTCGATCGCCCGCTCGGCCACGGCCGCCTTCGACGTGTCGATCGACACCGGGACACCGCTCTCCGCGGCCAGGCGCCGCACCACCTCGGCCACCCGCCGCAGTTCCTCGGCCTCGGCAACGGGCTCCGAGAATGGCCGCGTGCTCTCGCCGCCCACATCGAGGATATCGGCCCCGTCGGCGACCAGTTTCAGTGCGTGTTCGACCGCCGCGTCGATGCCGACATGCCGACCGCCGTCGGAGAATGAATCAGGCGTGACGTTGACGATCCCCATCACGAGCGGCCGCCGCAATGATCCGCCAGGATGCGGCAGTTCCAGGCTGCGCGTGCGGAGCCGCCAGTGCGTGGGCAGAGAGTCGTGAGTCATGCGGGCGAATGTAGCAGGGGTCGAGGCGGGCTACGGCGCAGGTTGAAAACCTACGCTAC
>JBBAVQ010000028.1:1438-17434 GCA_040397625.1 Pirellulales bacterium
GGAATCAGGGAAGCGGTCCTGGGCGGGTGGGAGATCGACGAGCGTTGGAGATTTCGCTCGCAGGGCATGGAAGCGGTGGGCCGGGTGTCGCAAAATATCCCCGCGAGGAGACTCCCACCCCCCAGGACCGCGGCGCGTGCGCGCACCCCACGTCACCATGGTTCTTCCATCAGGCCCACGATCTGCTGGGCGAGCTTCACGATCGCCTCTTGCTGCGTGCTGACGACCGAGCGTCCAAACTCCGGCACGAGCGCCGCCGACTGCCCCACATCCACCGTGGCCGCGGGGAGCGGCACCTCGCCCGAGGCGATCACCGTGCCGCCGCGGTCGGCCCAGGTGACGAGCGTCTGGTAGTTCATCTCCACGAACCGCGACTGGTCGGTGGGGCTCTCGACCACCATCCGCTTGGTGTCGGCCACGATCCGGGCCGTGAGCACGCTGTCGGCACCATCGGCGCTACCGACGACCTTGAAGGGCGTCCGCTTCTCGATCTCCTTGCAGACGGCTTCCGTGAGCCGCTCGCCGATGTCGACCGCCGGCGTGGTGCGAAAGCTGTCGCTTTGAATCATCGGCACGTAGACGGTGCGGACGTTCGAGGCGTAGAGCGTATTGTTGCCGAACCGGTAGCTGGCGCAGCCGGCCGGCATGACGACCGCGGCGAAGACCACCGCGGGCGCGAGCAGGACGATCAGCCGACGATGGGCGGTGTCTCGCATGTCGGCATCCTTGCCGGGGGTCGTCAGAACCGCGGCGGGGCGATCCCCGACTCGTCCTGACGGGCGATCTGCGTCTCGGCCTCGGCCATGGCGTCGAGTTCCGCTTCCTTGAGCGAGTCGGGATTCAGCACGCGGGTGAGCAGCGGAAATGGGTCGTCGGAGACATCGGCCTTGTCCTTGATCGCCACGTACTTCTCACGGGCCTGCTGGGCGAGCTGGGTCTTGGGATAGTCCTGCGCGATCATCGCGTAGTAGATCCTCGCCGAGGAGTAGTGCTTGCCCTTGGCGTAGAACTCGGCGCGCTGCCAGTGCCGGAGCGCCTGCTGGGCAGCGATCTCCGCCCGCGTCTTCTGCACTCGGTCCGCCTCTTCCGTGCCGAGCTGGTCGGGAAACTGCACGAGCACTTGGTCGGCGAGAAGCTCAGCCTCTTCGAGGATGCCCCCCTCGTAGCCGGCACCCTGGTAGGCCCTGAGCTTCGACTGCAGGCCGAGCAGGTGCGCCTGAAGGAGGAAGTCGCTGTCGGGATACTCGCTCCGCAGCAGGCCGTAGAAGTAGTCGGCGTCGAGCCACTGCCGGTCGAGGAAGTGGGCGTTGGCCGCGGCCATGATGCTGTCGTCGGCCAGCGGGCCCCGCGGATCGTTGATGCGGACGTGGTCGTAGGTCTTGAGAGCCCGGCCGCGGGTGTCGAACAGCGGCCGGCTACGGTCGAAGAGGTTCGGCACGATCACCGGCAGGTGCGTCTTCTGGTCGAGGGCGATCCAGTACTGGGCGATCACGAACTGCCGCTGGGCGATGCGGTCGAGGTATTTCGTGTTGGCGTACTTCTTGACGAGCTCGTCGTACTGATCCTCGGCCTTCGGATACTGATCGGTGAAGAAGTAGCTCTCCGCGAGCTGCCACATGGCGTCCTCCTCGATCACCGAGTCGGGCCAGCGGTCCACGGCCATCTTGTACTTCGCGATCGCCTCCTTGTACTTGCCCTCGCGGAACAGAGCGTCGGCCTCGGCGAGCGCCTGGCGGGCAATCTTTTCGTTGGGGCCACGGCCGACCATTTTCTTCAACCGCTTCTTGACGTTGTCGCCCTTGAAGTAGTCCCAGCCGGCGTCGCTGGAGGAAGGCGTGTATTCGGAGGAGATGACCTCCGATTCGGCGTCTTCGCCGAGTTGCCGGTCGATTTCCTTCTCCGGATCGGTGGCGGCCGTCTTCGACCAGGGCCACTGGGGTTTTTGCAGCGAGGCGCAGCCGGCGATGCCGAGCACCGAGCAGGCGAGCAGGGCCGCGATCAGGCGGGCGGATTGTGGCGGGAGGTGTCGTGTCTGGAAGGGCGTGGTCACGTGCGGCGTAGCCTCCTTCCGCTGCGGGACATCACGGCGGGCACGCGCAGCGGTCGGCCGAGCAGGTGGGAGAGGAGGGTGGTCATGATGCCGCGGACCTCGCCGGCGACGGCAGCCGGCAGCGGGACATCGTCGGGCGACACCCGCCGATCCGCGAGCAGCCGTAGGGCCGCGAGGGCCGGCGCCGAGACCGAGACCACACCGCGGCGGCCGCCGCGGCAGGCGTCGCAGAGGGTGCCGCCGTCGAGCATGCCGAAAGCGGTGCGGCCGGCCGCCCGCAGCGGCCCGTGGCATTCCGCGCACCGCGATAGCACCGGCCCGTGGCCGGTGATTCGCAACAGGGCAAACTCGAACCAGACGAGCAGGGCGGTGACCGGCGAGTCGTCGCCGTTCCAACCCGACAGCCGTCTCACCGTCGCATGCGCCACGTCGAAGAGCTCCGGCTGGGGGTCGGCGTCGGCCGTCAGGGCGTCGAGCAGTTCGGCGACGTGCAGGCCGCCGAGCACCGCCGTCAGGCTCGTGCCCACGCGGAAGCGGCTTTCAAGGCTCGCCTCCGTGAGCAGATCGAGCCCTCCGGACGATTTGCGGATGACCAGTACCTGACCGGTGGAAAGCAGGTCAAGGGCGCCGTCGAAGCCGCTTTTCGGCCGCCACGCTCCCTTGGCCAGTGCCCGCAGCTTGCCGAAATCCCGGCAGTAGACGGTGACGACGCTGCTTGTCTCGCCGAAGGCGGTCGTGCGGAGGACGATCGCCGGGGTCTTGTCAGCGGCCATCGGCGGCTCTCCCGAGCCGTTCCACCCGGACGAGGTCGATCCGCCGACGGGTCGCGGCCAGGACCTCCAGCGCGGCGCCGTGCGACTCGATCCGCTCGCCGACCTCGGGAATGCGGCCGACCTGGTGGAACACGAACCCTCCGATTGTCTCGAAATCCTCCTCCTCCGGGAGTTGCAGCCCGAGCCGCTCGTTGACCGCCGCAATCCGGACGTGGGCGAGCGCCTCGCAGGCGTCGGGCGACGTCATCCGGATGCCGTCGGTAAAGGCTTCGTCGTGCTCGTCGGCGATCTCGCCCACGATCTCCTCGAGCGCGTCTTCGATCGTCACCACTCCCGACACACCGCCAAACTCGTCGGTGACGACGGCCATGTGGGTGTTGCCCCGCTGAAACTCCAGCATCATCTTCTGCACGCTCATCGACTCCGGCACGAACCACGGCGGGCGAAGAAGAGAACGGAGATCCGTGGGACGGCCGCCGCTCGGCTCGGCGAGCCGGGTGAGGACGTCGCGGGTGTGCAGGATGCCGACGACATCGTCAGGTGAGCGGTCCCAGACGGGCAGGCGCGTGTGGCCGCTCTCCGCGGCGCGGCGGACGGCCTCCTCCCACGATGAGTCGAGTGGAATCGAGGTGATCTTCGTGCGCGGCGTCATGATCGTCGCGACCTTGATTTCATCGAGCCCGATGATGCCCTTGATCATGTCGCGGGTGGTGCCGGCGAGGCGGCCCTCCCGGTGGGCGTCGTCAACGGCGAGTCGCAGTTCGTCGCGGGGCCGGTCTGCCGCGCCGCCGGAGCGGCGGCCGACCAGGGATGCCAGCCTCCCCAACTGGCCGACCGCCGGGGAGATGATGCCGACGAGCGGCCGCCATACCGCCCATGTGGCAACCACGATCCACGGGCCGGCGAATCGCACCAGCAGCATCGGCACCACCACCAGCGCCAGCCAGGCTACGGCGATCCAGGTGAGGACGGCCGAGATCTCGAGTGCCAGCGACCGGTCGCCGGCCGCGATCAGTCGGGGGAACACCAGGAGCGTGGCGCCGACGGCCGCGACCACCACCACCGATGCGGCGATGAAGGCGATCGTCTCGCTCGCGGCCACGATTTCGGCATACCGTTCGGGTCGGCCACGGCGCTGGCAGAGTTCCTCGATCGTGGCCCGCTGCGCGCCGCGGACGGCGCGAGCCTGGATCGCGGCCACACTCGCCACTCCGAGCAGCACGAGGGCCGATTCAAATCCCAGTTCGGCGGCGGTCATCGGCCACCTCGTGGCGCGGGCCGCGGCCGCCGGCCGCGGGGGGGCGAAGGCAGGCCGATCGCGGCCATGAGTTCCCGCTCGCGCGTCCGCATCTTTCGGCGGGCGGTGGGGTCGAGGTCATCTTCGCCGGCGAGGTGCAAGAGCCCATGCACGACGTAGTAGGCGAGTTCGTATCGTGGCTGCCAGCCGAGGCTGCGGGCCACCCGGCGCGCCGTCTCCGCGCTCACGGCGATGTCGCCGTGGAGGCCTGTGCCGTCGGAGCCGCCGAGGTCGAACGTGATCACGTCGGTCGGGTCGGGGATGCCCATCCAGAGGTCGTGCAGGCCGGCGATATCGGCGTCGTCGACGATCGCCAGGCCGATCTCGGCCTGCCTAGCGCCGAGCGCTGCGATCGCCCGACGGACGACGTCGCGAAGCCAGCGGCGGTCGATGGCGACGGCCTTCTGACGGTTGGCGATCTCCACGACCACCGTTGCGCGGCTGCGGGCTGCGGCTTCGCGGGGAGGCGTCGTGCGCCGCGGGCGGCGGGAGGTCTTTGGCCGAGGAGGCATGGTTCCCTGCATGGACGGCTAGGCCGTCCGCTGATCGGGATACTTGACGCGGCCGTGGTACACGGCCGTCAGGCTCTTCACAAGGCTCTGCTCGATCAGGCCGAGCTCCTCGAGCGTGAGACCGCACTCGTCGAACTGGCCGTCGAGTAGCCGCTTCATCGCGAGCTCGTGGACGAGGCTGGCGATCCGCGCGGGGGTGGGCTCGGTGAGCGTGCGGCTGGCGCTCTCCACGGCGTCGGACAGCATCAGCACCGCCGACTCGCGGGTGGTGGGCTTCGGGCCCGGATAGCGATAGGTCTGCTCGTCGACTTCCTCGCCGTTCGGGTCGGCATGCGAGCGCTCTTCCGCCCGACGGAAGAAATACTCGACAAGCGTCGTGCCGTGGTGCTCGCCGATCAGGTCGACGATCGGCTGCGGGAGGTTGTACTGCCGGGCGAGTTCGACGCCCTCCTTCACGTGGGCCACGATGATCAGCGTGCTCATCGCCGGCACGAGCGACTCGTGGCGGTTTTCCTTGCCCTGGTTCTCGACGAAGTAGGCGGGCTTGAGCATCTTGCCGACGTCGTGGAAGTAGGCGCCCACGCGGACGAGCAGCCCGCGGGCACCAATCGCCTCCGCGGCCGCTTCCGCCAGGCTTGCCACGTTGATCGAGTGGTTGTAGGTGCCCGGGGCCCGGCGGACGAGTTCCTGGAGCAGCGGATGGGCCACGTCGCCCACCTCCAGCAGGCTGAGGTCGGTGAGCACGCCGAACGTCCGCTCGATGAAGGGGAGCAGGCCGGTCATCAGGAAGCCCGCGAGAATCGTCCAGCCGCCCGTGCGGCCCGCCTCATAGAGCATCGGCACGTCGAGCGGCCGCTCGTCGAGCAGGCTCGCCCCAAGCTGCGTGAGGGTGGCCACGGCGCCGGCCCAGAGCCCCACGTAGATCAGCTTGCTGCGGCTGCGGATGCGGCCGGTCCAGAACACCATCGCCGCCGCCGCGGAGGTGAGCGTGATGTAGGAGGCGAGGCCCCAGCCCAGGCCCTCGACCACGACGAGCGCCACCTGGGCGGTGAACAGCAGCGCGAGGTCTTCGTCGTAAGCGATCGCAACGGTCATCGCGAAGATCAGCAGCGGCACGATCTCCGCCTTCCAGGCGTCATTCGAGACCAGCATGCAGAGCACCACCGTGGCCAGCGACAGGCCCACGAGCGTGAGCACATCGCTGATGTCGTCGAGCAGCCGGCGGTGGTGCAGGTGGATGTAGAAGCCGGAGAGCGCGAACATCGCGGCGAACAGACCGAGCATCGAGAACGTGCGCGCCAGCCGCTGCCGCGAGTCACGCTGCCGCAGATACTCATCGTGCTCGCGACGGAGCAGCACGAGTTCGTCGGAGGAGACGGGCTGGTTCGCCTCGGCGATCACGTCGCCGGCGGCGTAGCGAACGAACTGCGGCGGCGTTTTGTCGATCGCCTCCCGCTTGGCGCGGTCGGTGCCGTCGCGATCGATTTCCAGCGTGCCGGAGAGCCGGGGCTCGAGCCAGGCGTAGATCCGATCCACGAACGGGCCCTCGCCGAGTTCGTCCTTGAGCCGCGTCTTGAGTCTGGCCTTCGCCTCGACGAGCACCACCTCCGACACCTGCACGCGGGTCGTCTCGCCGGCGTTGCCGACTGGGTGGACGTCGATCTCGTTCTGGCTGCCCTCGTCGTAGGCGTGCTGAATCTTTTCGAGCACGCCCTGGTTGGCGAGATCCTGGAAGGCCAGGTCGATCGCCTTGTCGAACAGCAGGAGCTTCTCCTTGGTGTCGACCAGCCCGCGAAACCGCTGGAACTCGCGTTCCGCCTCGACCAGTTCGCGGCTGGGTTCCGGGGGAGGCGGCGGCTCAGCCGTTTCGGCAACTTCCGTGGCCTCGCCATCGGCCGAGTCGCCAGGGGCGGGCTTGGTGGGTGGTTCGGGAGCGACGGGCGGGGGCTCGTCTTCGGCGGGCAGCGAGTCGAGCACGGCCGCCGCTTCGGGGGCGAACTCGAGCCACGCCTCGCGGATGCCACGCCCCAGCTTCTCCGCGGCGGCCAGTTCGGCCGCCCGGTTTTTCAGGCCATCGCGGAGCCGGACCACCGGGGCCTTGTCGTTGGCGTAGACCACGCGGACCTTCGCCGCCGCCCGCTCCTGGGCGGTCCGCGTGGCTTCCGGATCGGGCCGCTCGAAGGCCACCCGCGAGACCACGCCTCGCGGCGGCACCCAGCCGAGTCGAAATGCGAACGGCTCCTCCCAGCCCCGCAGCGCCACGAGCAGCAGCAGCGACGCGCCCAGGCAGACGCCGAGCCGGGCAAGCACCTCAGGCCGCGACACGCGGTCGAGGAGCATCCTCCAGAAGCCTTGCGGGGCGTCGACGGAGGCGCCCCTGCGGGTGCGGCGACGGTTTTGCGGGGAGACGAGCGGCATCAGCGGTCGTAGGCCTCGACGATGCGTTGCACGAGTCGGTGGCGGACGATGTCAGCGCCACCGAGCCTCACCTGGCCGCAGCCGGGAACGTCGTTGAGCCGGCGCATCGCGTCCACCAGGCCACTGGTGCGGTCGGAGGGCAGGTCGATCTGGGTCGTGTCGCCCGAGATCACCATCTTCGAGCCCATACCGAGCCGGGTGAGAAACATCTTCATCTGCGAGACGGTGGTGTTCTGGGCCTCGTCGAGAATGATGAAGGCGTTGTTGAGCGTGCGGCCCCGCATGTAGGCCAGCGGGATCATCTCCACGACATCCTGCTCGGTGAGCCGCTTGAGGTATTCGTAGTCCATCATCTCGCGGAGCGCGTCCATCAGCGGCCGGAGATAGGGATTGATCTTGGCCTGAAGGTCACCGGGCAGATAGCCGAGACTCTCACCGGCCTCGACCGCCGGTCGGACGAGCACGATCTTGCGGACCTGCTCGGCGCGGAGCGCCGCCACCGCCATCGCCACGGCGAGGAACGTCTTGCCGCTGCCTGCCGGGCCGGTGCAGAGCACGATGTCGTTGTCGCGGATCGCCTGCACGTAGGCAGCCTGGCCGGTCGAGCGGGGCACGAGCTGGCGGCCGGGCTTGTGCACCTCGATCGGATCATGGCGGGCGGCGGGCTCTTCGCCCTTTGCCACCGCCAAGAGCCGCACCACCACGTCGCTCTCCACGCTGCCGTGGTCGCGGGCGATCCGGTCGAGTTCCTCGAAGATCTCGGTGGCGCGGCGGACGGCCGACTCGTCGCCGTCGATGTGAATGGCGTCGTCGCGAGCCGACACGCCGACCCCGAGTGCCTCGCGAATTCGGCGGAGGTGCTGGTCTCGCGGCCCGAAGATGGCGCCGAGTCTTTTTGAGTCGACGACCGCGATCGTGGAGCGGGGCATCGAAACCCGCGGCGGCTTGGGGGCCACCGACGGTCTCGGGGGAAGGGAACCTCTGTCCGTTACTATACCCCACCCGCCGGCCAGGCCGGCCAGGCCGGCGAAATTCCGCGGATTTGGCCTAGCCGAGGGCCCACAGGAGCCAGGCGACCGGGCCGGCGAGCAGAAGCGAGTCTGCCAGGTCGAGAAACCCGCCCATGCCACCGAGGATGCTGCCCGAGTCTTTCGCGGCCAGGTCGCGCTTTACGAGCGACTCCGCGAGGTCGCCCATCATGCCTGCCATTCCGACGAGCAGGCCGTAGATGAGCCACCCGCCAAGCGGCCGCGCGGTGAGGTCTCCGCCACCCTGCTCGATCACCAGCCAGGCCATCGCCACCGACGCCGCGATCGACGCCGCGGCTCCCTCCCAGGTCTTTCCCGGGCTGAGCAGCGGTGCCATCCGATGGCGACCGACGAGCGATCCGATCGCATAGGCCGCGATGTCGCCCGCCTTCACCACGGCGATCAGGCTGATCAAGGGCACGAGCCCGGTAAAGGGTCCGGCCGCGGTTGATTCCGAGGGCAAGAGCCGGAGCGACACCATGAACGCGAACGGGAGGCCGATCGCCACGGCGGCGGCGATGCTGCCGGCGGCGCGGACAACCTCCCGGCCGCCGACGGTGTATCGGGCGACTCCACTCGCAAACGCGGCGGCGATCACGCCCATGCAGGCGACTGCCGCAGGCCCGAGGATCGCGAAGCGGTCCGCTGGGCCTGCGGGCAGCCGCGCGAGCGCGGGTGCGGCGGCGATGGCAGCCGCACCGACGGGCACGAGCCACGGCGCGAGCGGGATGCCCGCGGCGGCGGCGAGCCGCACCGCCTCCCTGCCGCCCCCCGCGGCCACGACGAGCACGACCGGCAGGAGCCACGCCATCGGCGATGCGCCGCCGAAGCCGGTGGCATCGGCCCAGGTGAGCGCGGCGAACGACGCGAGCACGCCGATCCCCGCGATCAGTCGCGAGACCAGTTTGCTCCGTGAGGTCGATGATGACGCGGATGCTTCGTTCATGACGGCGTCAGACCCCCGAACCGGCGATCGCGGCTCGCATACGCGGCCAGCGCCTCGTCGAGATGACGCTCCTCGAACTCCGGCCACGCCACCGGCGTGACCCAGATCTCGGCGTAGCTGATCTGCCAGAGCAGGAAGTTGCTGATCCGCATCTCGCCCGCGGTGCGGATCAAGAGATCGGGGTCGGGCATTCCGGCGGTGTCGAGCCGGTCGGCGAAGGAGGCTTCGTCGATGGTGTCGGGATCGAGCCGCCCGGCGGCCGCGTCGCGGGCGAGGCTCCGGGCCGCGTCGGTGATCTCTCCGCGGGCGCCGTAGTTGATGGCCAGGCAGAGCCGCATGCCGTCGTTGGCCGAGCAGAGTTCAGCCGTCTGATCGAGGGCCCGGAGCGTGTCATCGGGAATCCCGGTGCGGCGGCCGATCATCGCGAGGCGGATCTTCTGTCGCATGAGCAGCGATCGCTCCTCGATCATGTACTGTTCGAGCAGGTGCATCAGAAACGAGAGTTCCGCCTGCGGCCGCCGCCAGTTCTCACTCGACAGGCAGTAGAGCGTGAGCTGCTCGATGCCCAGCCGGGCGGCGTGCTCGGTGATCCGCCGCACCGTGGCCACGCCGCGGCGATGCCCCTCGATCCGCGGCAGACCCTGCCGCTGCGCCCAGCGGCCGTTGCCGTCCATGATGATGGCGACGTGCCGCGGCCCGGTGGACCGTTCGCCTGTGCGAGCCTCCGCCGCGGAGGTCACGCCTTCGCCGGCTGGGGTGAGAGCCATGGTCGGCGCGTCGTCTCGGGGCCGCGGATGATGGTCTGGGCACGGTCTGGTCCGACCGACACGATCGACACCGGGCGGTCGAGTAGTTCCGAGATCCGGTCGACGTAGCGACGGGCATTCGTCGGCAGGTCATGCTCGCTGCGAACCGCATCGAGTTCCTCGCGCCAGCCGGGCAGCGTCTCGTACACGGGCACCGCCTTCTCGAGGTCGCCGATCTGGCTGGGAAACTGCGTGACCCGGCGGCCGTCGATCTCGTAGGCCGAGCAGATCTTCAGTTCGTCGAGGCCGCCGAGGACGTCGAGGAGCATCACGGCAAGTTCATCCACTCCGGAGAGACGCGCCGTGTAGCGGGCGGCCACGGCGTCGAACCAGCCACAGCGGCGAGGTCGCTTCGTCACAGTGCCGTACTCCCGACCGCGCTCGCGGATGTGGATGCCCGTGGCGTTGTCCTGCTCGGTGGGCAGCGGGCCGCCACCGACGCGGGTCGAGTAGGCCTTCACCACGCCGATGATGCGATCCATCCAGCGACCGGGGATTCCCGAACCGCTCGAGACGCCGACGCCCGAGGAGTTGCTGCTGGTCACGTAGGGGAACGTGCCGTGGTCGATGTCGAGCAGGGCGCCCTGCGCGCCCTCGAAGAGCAGCCGGCGGCCCTGCTCTACCGCGTCGAGCAAAAACGCGGTGGTGTCAACCACGTGGGGCCGAAGACGTTCCGCGTAGGCGGTGTATTGGGCGTGGATCGACGCGGCGTCGAGCGGGGCGGTGGTGCCGGCTGGCCACGACGCAAACAACCGGTTCTTGAAGGCCACGACGTGGTCCACCTTCTCACGGAAATCGGGTCGGTAGAGGTCGCCGAGGCGGATCGCCAGGGCGCGGCCGACCTTGTCGCGGTAGCAGGGGCCGATGCCCCGGCCCGTCGTTCCGATCGCTCCGCCGCCCGAGAGGCTCGAGTCGAGCAGCCGGTCCTCGACGACGTGCCACGGAAAGACCACGTGGGCCCGGTCGCTGATCTGCAGCCGGTCTTCCATGCGCAGGCCGCGCGACTCGAGGCCATCCATCTCGTCGATGACCTTGGCCGGGTCGAGCACGACGCCGCCGGCGATCACGCAGGCCACGCCCTCGCGGAGGATGCCGCTGGGAATGATCGAGAGCTTCCAGGTCTGGCCGCCGAAGACGACCGTGTGGCCCGCATTGGCGCCACCGGCGTATCGGACGACGACGTCGTGGGCCTCGGTGAGGATGTCGACGAGCTTGCCCTTGGCCTCGTCGCCCCACTGCAGACCGATCACGCAGGTGCCGGGCACGGTACGGAAGTCCTCACGACGCGAAAAACGGCGGAGGCTTCGGACGCACGATCCTCCCGCCAGAGTCTAAAACCGCGGAAAAACGGGTCAAGCGTGGTTCGAGCGGTCCGTCCGTGGCATCATCGATGCACCATGAAACGCCAGACTGGCACCGTCCATCACGTCACCGAGGCCGACCGGGGCAAGACGCTCGCGGCCTTCCTGCGGCCCCGGCTGGAGAACGCCAGCTGGTCGCGAGTGCAGAAACTCGTGCGGTCGAGGCACGTGCTCGTGCACGGCAACATCTGCACGGACGAGGCCCGCAGGCTCAAGGAGGGCGAAGTCGTCAAGGTGCTCGAGGTGGCGGCGGCGGCGGCACCCAAGGCTGACGATGTGAGGGTCGTCCACGTCGACGATGACGTGGTGGTGGTTGAGAAGCCGACGGGCTTGACGACCACGCGACACCACGAGGAACTCTCCTGGCCCGCCCGGCGGCGGCAGATGCAGCCCACTCTCGAGGAACTCGTGCCCGACGCGATCGGCCGCCACCTCCACCGCCGCTTCGGGGGCGTGGCAGGCCGGGCGGAGCCGAAGCGGCGGAGGATTCCGCCGGTGCGGGCGGTGCATCGCATCGACCGCGAGACGAGCGGCCTGGTGGTGTTTGCCAGGAACGTTCCGGCCAGTCGCATCCTCGCCGAGCAGTTTCGGCAGCACACCACGCATCGCCGCTACCTCGCCCTCGTCGTCGGCCGCGCGAAGACCCGGACGATCCGCTCGCACCTCCTCCGAGACCGAGGCGACGGCCGCCGGGGAAGTGCAGAGGGCGATGACGGCAAGGAGGCGATCACGCACGTGGCCGCGGTCGAGCACTTCGGCGACGACTACACGCTCGTCGAGTGCCGCCTGGAGACGGGCCGCACGCACCAGATCCGCATCCACATGTCGGAGAGCGGTCAGATGGTGTGTGGCGACCGTGTCTATGGATCGTCGCGGCGGGACGGGCTCGAGGACGAGTCTGCCGCTCCGCGGGTGATGCTCCATGCCGCAGAACTGGGCTTCGTGCATCCGGTGACGGGTGAGGAACTCCGGTTCACGAGTCCTTTGCCGGCCGACATGCGGAAGGTGATGGCGGCGCTGCGGAAGCGCTACGCGACGTAGGTGCCCGTTTCCACAACGTAGGTGCAGGTTGGCAACCTGCACACGAAACACGGCTTGCACCGTGTTCATGCGCGACGGGCAAAGAGAGGCCGTATGGGGCCACAGGTTGGAAACCAGTGCGACGGGGGCCGTTCTACGGGAGCGTGTCTGCCTCGGCCCCCGCAATCGATGCCGCGGCTCTCCAGACTCCGGCGTCAACCGTGTCGGCCACGAA
This sequence comes from Pirellulales bacterium, assembly GCA_040397625.1. Taxonomy (GTDB): domain Bacteria; phylum Planctomycetota; class Planctomycetia; order Pirellulales; family UBA1268; genus QWPN01. Next base: position 13,885 of record JBBAVQ010000028.1, read on the forward strand.
CCGCACCGAGCCGTCTGCCATTCCCACGGTTGCGCCACCCCGGTGGCGGCTGCGGGCCGTTCGCCAGCCGTAGCCGGCATACATCTTGGCCATGTCGGCCGTCGTCATCAGGGCCGCCAGGCAGTCGAGCGACTCGCTGTTGGGCTGCCGGGCGTGGTTGTAGAGCGTGGTGCGGTATTCGCCGTTGGCCCAAGAGAAGCCGCGGAGGTCGGTGAAGTTGTAGTAGAAGGGGCGGCTGCAGGCCGCGTCGGTGAGCGGTGTTGTGAACACAAACCCGTAGCCCGTGGCCGGCTGGATGCCGTCCGGCGAGGAAGTGGCCTTGGGCCCGGAGCCGAGCGTGCTCTCGGAGAAGGCCACGGTCTTGGAGCGACCGTCGGTGATGTCGCGGACCCGCGTCCGCGAGTTGATCCCGAACATGCCGTCGGTCTCGAAGGGCGTGCCGCCCGCGATGCCGGTGCCGGTGCAGCCGGCGTAGTTGGTGGGGCCAAAGAGATCCGCGACGGGCATGGAAATGTCGCTCGGGCAGAGGAACAGCGGCACGGTGAGCTTGACGATCGGCTTGTTTCGCGGAGCGATATCGCCGGGCGAGAGGCCGATGTAGAGCGGCACCGTGAGGTCGAGGCCGCGAAGCAACTGCTCCTCCTCGTAGTACGGCGAGAGGTGGGCGAGTACCGACCAGCGGAAAAACTGGTGCGGAAAGTCGGGCCGCTCATCCCACTGCCGCGACTCGGCACCGACCGGAAATCGGCCACGGGCCGACTCGTGGTTGGCGGCCGCAACGCCGATCTGTCGCAGGTTGTTGCTGCAGCTCGAACGCCGCGCCGTCTCTCGTGCGGTTTGCACCGCGGGCAAGAGCAGCCCGATCGTCGTGGCAAGAATCGCCACCACGACGAGGAGTTCGACGAGGGTGACGCCGCGGTGGCTTTTCATATGGGCAACCGGTGGTGCAGGCGACGGAGGATCCAGCCGATTGCGGCAAGGCCGCCGGCAGCCAGCGTGATCGAGGCGGGTTCGGGCACCGCCGCCACCGCCACGATACCGCCGACTTGGCCCAGGCCGGAGGCGTAGGTGCTGAGCAGTGTGCCGTCGGTGCCAAAATGATAGATCGAGCCCGAGCCCGACGGGCTGCCGCCGAGCAGAGTGCCGTTCGCGAGCATGGCGAGCGGACCGACCTCGAAGGGGCCGCCAGTGCTCGCAAACGTGGTGGTGACATCGCTGCCGAGGTCGGTTCGCAGCACGGCACCCGTCATGATGCTGGCGGTGTAGAGCGTAGAGCCACTGATGGCGAGGCCGGTGGGGCCTGCGAGGCCGCTGGAACCGCTGGCGATCACCTCGCCGACATACGTGCCTGCGGCGTCAAACCGCTTTACCGGACCGCTGGCGATCCCCGTGCCGAAGCTGTAGGTCTGGTCGCTCACGTAGAGCCGGCCGTCAGCGGCCAGCGCGAGGCCCGGGCTGCTCGCCAGGCTGCCGCCCGTCGTGTAGTCGCTGACGCTGGTTGAGCCGCCGGTCGCGCCCGCGATCTGCACGATCGGGCCGGTGTTGCCGAAGAACGGATTACGGCCGACGAGCAGGTTGGTTCCCTTGAAGGCGAGGCTGCCGGGGAACACGTCGAACGCCGCGAACGTGTAGACGGTGGACAGCGTGTTGGTGGTGAGGTCGAACCGCGAGATGCTCGGGGCGACCGCGGAGGCGTCTCCGTCCTGCCCGATGTAGAGGTTGCCATCGGGACCCACGGCGATCGCGGCCGGCTTGATCATGGTGCCGGAGCCGGACAGCACGGTCTTCGTGCCCGCGGGATCGGTCGAGTCGTAGCGAATGAGTTCGCCGGTGGAGAAACTCGTGGCATAGACCGTGTCGGCACGTGAGGGGGTGGCGGCGAGCGAGGCGAGGATGGCGGCGGCGACGGCGAGGCGGGGCATGAAACACTCCTGGGCAAGGAACGGAAGAAGGTCGATCGCCATGGGCGATCAGCGGCTGGGAACGGGCGATGCACGAGAAGGACGACCGGGGTCGGTCGCGACGGCATCGGAAGCGTCATCCGTGGAGCGGACGACGATCAGCGGTTCACCAGCGGTTCCTTGCAGAAATGGCGTCGGCGGTCGGAGGCCACCCGGAAAAAGTCTGCCAGTCTTCCGTGGCCTATGCAAGGGCCACACCGGAAAGGGGGAGTTGCCCGACTAGGATTCGAACCTAGACAAAGGGAACCAAAATCCCTTGTGCTACCGTTACACCATCGGGCATTTCGACACTTTTTACACGACTGGTGGGCAAAGTGTTAGCCGCCTGGGCCGGCATCCCGTTTCATGAAGCCGACCGGCCGTAAGGCCGGGCGGAATCGGGGACGGGAGCGATTGACCTGGACCCGGCCCCCATCGCTTACGCGATTGGGCTTCCTGACACCGCAGGAAGCGTAACGCCGTAAGGCGTACGGCCGCCCTCAGGCCGCGGCCCGCTGCTTCCGCCACCGCATCATCGCGGCGAGGCCCGCGCTGGCGAGCAGCGATGCACACGTGGAAGGCTCCGGCACCACCGTGATATAGCCCGTCGTCGGGTTGAACGTGGCCGACTGCGCGGCTCCAAGGCCCGTGAAGTTCACCGCCGAGAAGTTGCCCGAGCGGCCGCCCGTGTTGGCGAAGATCTGCAGCACGTCCGTGCCGTCGGCGTACGAGCCGCCGCTGAAGGCGAGGTTGAGGATCCCGCCGAAGACCACGCTGCCGTCGCCACTCACGAGGTCGAAGGTGCCGGCCGTGAAGGCCGGGCTCGTGATCTCAAACACGCTGCTGCCCGAAGCTGAGAGGTCGAGCGAGAGGCCTGTGCCAACGGTGATCGTGCCGGCGCTGTTGCCCGGTGCTAGCGACCCGAGCACGGCGAGCGTCTTGCCGCTGCCAGAGATCGTGCCCACGCCGGCGAGGTTGGCCGACGAAGGCAGCGAGTAAGTGCTGGCGGTGAGGCCGGCGATATCCAACACGCCGGGGCTGCCGGTGGTGCCGAGGTTTAGGCCGCCGGTGCCGATCGCCCCCGAACCGGAGAGGGCGAGCGTGCCGCCGGAGATCGTGGTGAGGCCGGAGTAGGTGTTGGGGCGGGCGAGCGTGAGCATGCCGGCGCCGAGTTTTGTGACCGCACCCGAGCCGCTGATCGTGCCGGAAAAGCTCAACGCGTTGGAACGGTTGAACGCAAGCGCCGCGTTGTTGACCACGTTTCCGTTGATGGATCCGGTCGTGCCGCCGGCGCCAATCTGCAGCGTACCCTCGCTGATCGTCGTGCTGCCCGTGTAGGCGTTGCTGGCGGAGAGCGTGAGCGTGCCGAGGCCCGACTTCGAGAGGCCGCCGGTGTTGCTCACGGGCAGCCCGCTTGCGAATGTGACGTTTTGGCCGTTGGTGTCGATCGTGATGGCGCTGCCGCTGCTCCGGATCTTGGACGAGTAGTCGACGGTGTTGCTGGCGGAGTATTGCAGCGTGCCGCCGGCGAAGGAGAGCGTGCCGCTCCCGGCGAGGGCGTTGGCATCGCCCAGCGCGAGCGTGCCACCGCTGATCGTCGTGACACCCCT
>JBBAVQ010000029.1:0-17317 GCA_040397625.1 Pirellulales bacterium
CCCGCATCGCCGGCTGAGCCCCGGCCTGACCGATCCGAAAACGATCCGAGCCCTGGCCCTCGCACCCGCGAGGGCCGGGGTTTTTTCGTTTTTACTGCTTCATGGCTCAGAGACGGGCAGGGTCTGCGACCACTTCCCCGGTACGACCCGTACGACCGGGCCAGTCCCTTCACTCCGCGGAACCGCGCCGCGTCACGGCGTCGGCTCGTCGCTCGAACGTTCGGAAAAAACCTGACCTAGGGTTGCTTCGAGCAGCAGTGCAGCAGGGCGGCGGCACGGTCCGATGCTCGTCTGGAGCGAGGTCGTGGTTGGCATGGCGTCAGAGCCTTTGAATGAGCGTCGGTGGTCGCCCGTGGCGCGGGCCTGCGCCTCGGTGGCGATTCTTGCCTACCTCGCAGCCGTGATCGTGCCTCCGCTGGCGGGTCCTCCGCCGGCGAGTGAACTGGCCAGTCGCATCCTCCAGCCGCTGCGGCCCCTGGTCGGGGCGATCTATCTCGGGCACGGATACCGCTTCTTCGCCCCGAATCCCGGGCCCGGCCATACGATTCGCTGGACGATGACGATGCCCGACGGCTCGAAGCGGTCTGGGCGGATTCCCGACGAGATCCTCGACCGTCCGCGGCTGCTCTACCACCGCCGCTTCATGGTGAGCGAGAAGATCTCGGCGCTCGTGCCCCCAGTGGACGCTCCGGCGGAGGTTCGCGAACGGGCGCGGGGCGACTGGCAGCCGCTCGTGAAGGGCGTGGCCACGAACCTGCTGCGACGGGAGGGGGGGCTGAGCGTGACGCTCGAGACGGTCGAGCACTACCTCCCCGATCCCGGCGAGGTGCTCGCCAGCGGCACGTTCGCCGATGCGGTGACGCCGCTCGGCTCCTACGCCTGGGCGGAGCCGCAGCGATGACCACCGTTCGCTCCCTACCCCCGAACCGCATCGCGAGCAGGCCGCCCGCTCCCCCACCCGCGCTGGTCGCCCCAGAACTCGGCTGGCTCGCCGAGTGGGCCGCCGCCTGGAACGCCTTCTGGTTCAGGCCGGCCGACCCGCTTCCGCTCGCTGTGATTCGGATCGCCACCGGCCTGATCCTCACCTGGTCGTGCATCGTCTGGCTGCTCGATGCAGATGCCTTCTTCGGCGCGCGTGGCTGGCTACGGCCGGATCAGGTCTGGCGCATGAACGACCAGCCCTGGCAGTGGAGCGGCTACTTCGCTGCTTCCTCGCCGACCATGATCCGCGTGCTCGCGGGCATCTCGCTGGTGGCCGCGATCCTGCTCACGATCGGCCTGGCGACCCCGGTGGCGGCGGCGGTGTCGTTCCTCGGACTCGTGAGTGCGGCCAACCGCGCGCCACTCAACGTGTTCGGCCTCGATGACACGCTCGGCATGCTGCTCGTTCCTCTGCTGATCGGCCCGAGCGGCGCGAGGCTGTCGGTCGATCGGCTGCTGGCCGGTCCGGAGCGGGGCAGGGGAGGGGAGCCTTCAATCCGGGCGAATGTCGCCCTGCGGCTCCTGCAGGTGCACCTCTGCGTCGTCTACCTCTTCTCGGGCGCCGGGAAACTCTTCGGAGCGAGCTGGTGGGAGGGAACGGCACTCTGGGGTGCGATCGCCAACGACCGCTACCGCACCCTCGACCTCCGGGGATTTGCCGGCCATCCGCTCGTCGTGAACGCCCTCACGCTTGCGACCCTCTGGTGGGAGGTGGCCTACGCCGCCCTCGTCTGGCCGAGGCTGACGCGGCGGCTTTGCCTGGCGATGGCGGTCTTGGTCCACTTGGGAATCGGGCTCGCCATGGGCATGATGGAGTTCGGCTTGGCCATGATCACCGCCAACCTGGCGTTCGTGCCGGCCGCCACGTTCGCGAGCCTGCTGCGCCCGTTCACGTTTCGAATGTCCCCGTCCCCCCACACTCTCCCAGGAACCCCTTCGGACCTTCCATGATCGACACGCTCGCCGTTGTCGGCGCCACCGGCGCCGTGGGCCGAATCATTCTCGACATGCTCGTGGCGCGAAAGTTTCCCGCGAAGCGGCTCAAGCTGCTCGCGTCGGCCCGCTCCGCCGGCACGCCGGTCCGCGTCGGTGATGCGACCTACGACGTCGAAGTGCTCACGCCCGACTCCTTCAAGGGCGTCGATGTGGCGATCGGCAGCACGCCCGACGAGGTGGCGGCCGAGTTCGTGCCCTGGGCGGTGGAGCGGGGCACCGTGGTCGTCGACGAGAGTGCCTTCTACCGGATGAACCCCGAGGTGCCGCTGGTGATCCCGGAGGTCAACCCGGAGGCGATCGCGACGCATCGGGGAATCATTGCCAGCCCGAACTGCTCGACCACGCAGATGGTGATGGTGATGAAGCCGTTGCACGACGCCGCCCGCGTGAAGCGAGTGATCGTCAGCACGTATCAGGCGGTGAGCGGCGCGGGGCTGGCCGCGACCCGGGAACTCGAGCAGGCGACCACTGCCTGGCTCGCCAGGGAAACGGAGGCCAAGCAGATCTTCCCGCATCCGATCGCCGCCAACCTGATTCCGCAGATCGGCTCACCGCGGCCCAACGGGTTCACCAGCGAAGAGATGAAGATGGTGCTCGAAACGCGGAAGATCCTCGGCGACGAGTCGATCGCGGTGAGCGCCACCTGCGTCCGCGTGCCGGTGGCCAACGGCCACAGCGAGTCGATCCTGATCGAGACCGAGAAGAAGCTCACCGCCGACGAGGCACGGAAGCTGCTCGCGGCTTTTCCAGGGATCGTGGTCGAAGACGACCTCGCCGCGAAGAAGTATCCGCAGCCGCGGACGGCCAGCGGCCACGACGAGGTGTTTGTGGGGCGGATCCGCGAAGATATTTCGTGCCCCAACGGCATCGCGCTGTGGTGCGTCTCTGACAACCTCCGCAAGGGCGCGGCCACCAACGCCGTGCAGATCGCCGAGTATCTGGCGAAGCACGGACTGAAGGGGGCAGGGCACTCGGGCCGGTCATGAGCTCGCCGACGGTGCCCGATGAGGCGTCCGCGGTCGCCAGCCGACGGATTGCGATTCGGCTCGCCTACGAGGGCACGCGGTATTCGGGCTGGCAGGTGCAGCCGAACCGGACGACGGTGCAGGGGACTCTCGCCGCGGCCATCCGCGAGGTATCGGGCGAGGACCTTCTGCCAAAGGGCGCGAGCCGGACCGATGCCGGGGTGCACGCCCTCGACCAGGTGGCGGCCTTCACGTCGGCGAGCGGCCACTCCGCCGATGTCTGGGTGCGGGCACTCAACGCGACGCTGCCCACCGACATCACCGTTCGTGAGGGGAGGGAGGTCGCGGCCGATTTCGACCCGGTGGAGGCCGCGATCCGCAAGCGGTATCGCTTCCGGATCCACGACGCATCCTGGAGGCCGGTGCTCGACCGGCACCTCGTCTGGCATTGGCGGGGTCGGCTCGACGAGGCACGGATGCAGGAGGCGGCGGCAGCCCTCGTCGGCGAGCACGATTTCACGAGCTTCGAGACACTACCCTCCACGCGGCTCTCGAAGATCCGCACGATGTACTCCCTTGACGTGTTTCGGCCGCCGCTGGCCGCAGACGCCCCGGGGGCCGAGGTCTGGGTCGAGGTCGAGGGGAGCGGATTTCTGTACAACATGGTCCGGATCATCGCCGGCTCGCTGGTGCTGGTCGGCGCGGGAAAGCGGTCTCCCGGATGGCTTGGGGAGGCGCTGGCAGCCCGCAGTCGGCCCGCCGCGGGCCCGACGGCGCCGCCGCAGGGGCTCGTGCTCGTGGCGACCGACCTCGGGCCAGCCTGGCCGACGATGACCGCACCCGAACCCTCGAACCGCAGCCCACCATGACCGCGATGCCCGAACAACTCGGCCCCGTGAAGCTCGTCCAGCAGATCGGCCTCGGCAAGCACTGCCAGGTGTGGGAGGGGCTCGACACGAAGGCCCGCAAGAAGGTGGCCGTGAAGGTGATCGTGCCGGCGATGGCCAACGACGCGGGCCAGCGGAAGCTGCTCGAGCACGAACTCAAGGTGGCCGCGTCGCTCGATCACCCCACGATCATCAAGATCGACCGGCTCTCCGAGGAAGGGGGGCTGCCGCACCTCGTGATGGAGTTGTTTCCGGCGCCGAACCTGAAGAAGCAGATCGCGGCCGGCGTCGAGCCCCTCGTGCCCAAGCTCCAGCGGATCGTAACGGAGATGGCGCTCGCTCTCGACCACATGCACGCCCGCGGCTGGGTGCACCGCGACGTGAAGCCCGACAACGTCCTCGCCGCCGAGGATGGCCAGGTGAAGCTGATCGATCTGGCGATCGCGGCCAAGTCATCGGGATTCCTCGGAAAGCTCCTCGGCAGCAAGACGCCTGCCCAGGGATCCCCCAGCTACATGTCGCCCGAGCAGATCCGCGGAGAGGCCCTCGACGCCCGGAGCGACATCTACTCTCTCGGCTGCGTGATCTTCGAACTGATCGCAGGCCGGCCGCCCTACACCGGCGCCGACACCAACGACCTGCTCAACAAGCACGTCTCGGCCACCGTTCCGGCGGTGGATGCCTTCAACAAGCTCGCCACCACCGGCGCGGCCAAGTACCTTCGGCAGATGCTGGCCAAGAAGCCCTCCGATCGGCCGGCGTCGATGAAAGAAGTGCTCCAGCAGTTCCGGTCGATCCGGCTGGTGGAGCGGGTCACCGTGTAGCGTCGCGTCGCACAGGTTTCCCGTAGCACACTTTCCCGTAGCACAGGTTTTCAACCTGTGCATGACTGGAGTGCCGCAGGTTGAAAACCTGCGCTACGGTGAATCGGATACCTTGCCGCAGCACGGGTTTGCAGCCTGTGCTTGCCGGTGCCGCCCCTCCACGTGGATTTCCTCGGTTGACGTGGGATTTCGCGGGCGGCGACACTCTGGGGTCCGAATCACCCTCCCCGGAGCCCGACGCCGATGGCCGCCGGATTGCATCGCCTGCCGCTCGAGAAGCCGATCTACGAGATCGAGGACCGGATCGCCGCCCTGGAGGCCGCGCCCCTTGGCGGCCAGGAGCCGGAAGAACTCCGGCGACTGAAGCGGGAACTTGTCGAGGTCCAGAAGAAGGTCTTCGGCAGCCTCGATCCCTGGCAGACGGTCGAGGTCTCGCGGCATCCCAATCGCCCGAAGACGAGCGACTATCTCGACCTCGTGTTCGACGAGTTCGTGGAGCTGCACGGCGACAAGTCGTTTGGCGACGACCGGGCAATGCTCACCGGATTCGCGAAGCTCGACCAGCACAAGGTTCTGGTCATCGGGCACCAGAAAGGCAAAACCCTCGCCGAGCGGCAGGCCTGCCACTTCGGCTGCGCCCATCCGGAGGGCTACCGCAAGGCGATGGGCAAGATGCGGCTGGCGGCGAAGTATGGCCTGCCGGTGATCTGCCTGATCGACACGCCGGGCGCCTATCCGGGCGTGGGGGCCGAAGAACGCGGCCAGGCCCAGGTGATTGCCGAGAGCATGTTCCTGATGGCCACGCTCCCGGTGCCGATCGTTTGCGTGGTGATCGGCGAGGGGGGCTCCGGCGGGGCTCTTGGCATCGGCGTCGGGGACCGGGTGGCCGTCCTTGAGCATGCCTACTACAGCGTGATCAGCCCCGAAGGCTGTGCCGGCATCCTCTGGAAGAGCGTGGAGTTCAAGGCCAACGCGGCCCGGGCGCTGCGGTTTCGGTCGGCCGACCTCAAGGAGTTTGGCGTGATCGACGCCGTGATCGAGGAGCCGGCGGGAGGAGCCCACCGGCACCCGCGGCGAATGGCGGCTCGGCTGAAGATGTTCCTGACGCGGTCGCTCCGCGAACTCCTGGCCAAGCCTCGCGACCAGCTGGTGTCGGAGCGGTACGAGAAGTTCCGCCGCATGGGCGTGTTTCAGGAGTAATGCGGCGTGGCACCCTGCGTCCCGTAGCGCAGGTTTTCAACCTGCGGCACATCCGGCACAGGTTGAAAACCTGTGCTACTCGCCTCGCACCGTCCAAGCCCAACGCCGTGAGGCGTGGGGCGAACCACGACACGATGCGGCGTCCAGCGTGATTCGCCCGCGGCCTCACGGCCGGTCGGCTTTCACGTGCCGTGCACTCGCTCGGCGCCAGAAAGAATGCGATGGCTGGCGGCCCCGATTTCGCCCCTCTCCCCAACGTCCGATAATGTCTCTTATGTCCGGTTGGGGTGACGTTTTTTGCCTTGTTTTCAAGGCCTTTCGCTCGCCTGCCCTGCTCGCCTCATCAGGCGTCGAGGTGCCCGATGTGGATTCGCGGTCTCGTGGCGCGGCGGCCATCGCGTGGGGCCGAGTTGGACACGTTTGAATCAGATCCGATGCTCGCGGATGTCGCCAGCGTTTGGTCGGACGGCGTCAGCGGATCGGAAGAGGTGACTGGGCGCCCACTGGGAACTGGCCCGGGGGGGCCGGCTGCGGCGGCGAAAACGACGGCCGGTTCGGGAACCCACTCGTCGTTGGTCGTGCCGGTTGTACCGGCGCGGGCTGAGCCGGGGCCGGGCCGACCCATGCGGCCGGTGCCGTGAAGCCGGCCGGCGCCGCCAGTCCCCCCTGCCCCTGCACCATGGCCGGCCCGGCAGGCACGGCTCCGGAGTTGGTCCAGGCAGTCGCTGAGGTCACGCTCTCCCAGATCGCCTTGAGAGCCGACGGCTGCTGCGGCTGCGCGAGCCCGGCGGGCGGCGGCGGCAAGCCTCCCGCGGCGGGCTGCCGAAACTGATCCTCGAACTGCTTCACGAATGGTTGCACGGGCTCGACGATCTTCGGGGGCAGGATCTCGTCGGCTCGCATGATGATTTCGGCGACGAGCCGTCCGCTCCGGCTGGCGACGATCTGGTTGCGATAGGCCGGGGCGAGCGTGACCGCGAAGAAGGTCACCACGACGCACATCAGCGCACCCTTGGCGATCCCGAGGAGAAGGCCGAGCTGGTGATCGAAGGCCGATAGGTGAATCGCATTGATGGCTCCAGAGATCACGCGGAACACGAGCCACACGGCCAGGGAGGTGCCGACGTAGATCGCCAGCATCGCGATCAGCCGGTTCCACGGGGCCTGCTGGCCGAACATTGGGGCAAGCGGGCCGCTGAAACGCAGGGCGAGAAAGCCGCTCGCGGCGATTCCCGCGATCCAGGCGATCTGCCAGACGATCCCCTTGAAATAGCCGAGGACCGCGGCTGCCGCGAGGATGCCGAGCATGACCAGGTCATAGCCTTCGATCGCCATCGCCGATCGGTCTCCGGAGAGGTGGACTCGTTGTGGGGTGGGCGGCGGAGTGTAGAGACGACCGCGGCTCGCCACGAAGGTCAGAAATGCGGGCTCCCATGCCGCGCGTGCCGCGGCAGCTGCGAATCACAGTCTGCGACAACGGCCAGAAAAAGCCATTACAGATCACGCAGTCGCTTCAAAATACGCAGGCTCTTTATGTTCACATCTGCCGCAATGCGCGAGGGCCGGATTTCTTTCCCAGGCACCTCAGGTCGCCCAGTTGTGTTGATGGATGGGTGGTTTTCGTGCGGCGGTGGCTGGGAATGCCGACCAGGGCCGGTCGTATGTATTTGGCGGTGCAGGGGATGCGACGGGCCGCTGGCTGGCGGTTTTCGCGACGGCGGCCGATAGGGATCGAGAGTCTGCGCGGTTCGGAATGGATTCCGGACCGAGGGGAGCGTCAGCAGGGAATCGCGTCGTGCCCGGATTCCGAGCGCACATCATCGGCTCTTCCATCGTTGGCGCGGGCTATGGCGTGGCCGCCTGGTACCTCGGCGGCATGCCTCCCGTGACGGCTGCCCTGGGTGCAGGTCTCTGTGCCGCATCCGGCCTGCTGCCTGACCTCGACGGCGGCGAGGGGATGCCGGTCCAGGAAACGGTGGGGTTCGCGGCCGCGATCGTCCCCATGCTGATGATTCAGCGGTTTCAGCAGTGGGGCCTTCCGATTGAAGGAATGATCCTGGCGGCCGCCGCCATCTATGCGGTCGTGCGGTTCGGGCTCACCTGGCTGTTGGAGAACTATTCCAAGCATCGCGGCATTCTTCACAGCGTGCCGGCGGCGGCGATCACGGGGCAGCTCGCGTTTCTGGCATTCGTCTCCGCGGAGCCTCTCCATCGCTACTTCATCGCGGGGGCCGTGGTGCTCGGTTTTCTGTCGCACCTCGTGCTCGACGAGATCTGGGCCGTGCGTCAGGGGTTGTTTGGCCCGAAGGTGAAGAAGTCGTTCGGCACGGCGCTCAAGTTCGCCGGCCCCGAGATCTGGCCGAACCTCGTCGCCTACGGGATCGTCGTCGCGCTCGGAGTGATCGCCGCCGGCGACGCCCACTGGACCGAACGGATGGCGAGCTACCGCCAGCACATGGAACACTCGGCCCGCGTGTATCCGCAGACGTACCAGCCGCAGTACCAGCCGCCACAGCAGCAATACCAGCAGCAGCCGTACCAGTTCCGGCGGTAGTCCGCCGGCACTTGCCCCCCGCGCCGGGCCGCGGGATCATGGCCGGCCCTCTCCCGGACGCCCGCCATGTGCCCTTTCCTTGTCGCCGCCATCCTTCCGAACGCGACGGCGGCAGTGACTCTCGCCGTGGCGCTGGCCTTGATCGCGGCGGCGGCGTTCGCCGGCGGTTCGTCGGTCGCCCTCGCCTCGCTCGGCCACCGGCCGATGCAGGTGCTCCTCTCGCTCACCGGTGGCGTGCTGCTCGGTGTCGGCATGCTCCACCTGCTTCCGCACGCGTGGCTGCAGCTCGGCCGCAACCTCGACGCCACCATGGCCTGGGTGCTCGGCGGCTTCTTTCTGATGTTCCTCCTCGAGCGGGCCTTTCACGCCCACGCCCACCACACCCCCGACGATGGCTGCTGCGACCACGACCACGATGCCGACCATGAGCACGGCCGCGACCACCATCGGCCCGTCCATCACCATGGCGGCAGCCGCTGGGCCTGGTGCGGCGCCTTCGCCGGGCTCGCCCTGCACAGCCTCGCCGACGGTGCAGCCCTGGCTGCGAGCGTGCGGGCCGACGCGGAGCACGGGGCGGGCCTGTTCGCCGGGCTGGCCACCTTTCTGGCGATCCTGCTCCACAAGCCACTCGACGCGGGCATCATCGCCACGCTGATGGTCGAGTCGGGCGCTTCGCCGCGGCTGCGGACGATCGTCAATGCGGTCTACGCCGCCGTCGTGCCCCTGGGGGCGGCGGCGTTTCTCGCGAGCCTGCCGTTCGCGGGCGGAAAGCAGGAAGCGATGCTCGGGGTTGCAATGGCCTTGGCGGCCGGTGCTTTCATCTGCATCGCCGCCGCCGACCTCCTGCCCGAGGTGCAGTTCCACAGCCACGACCGCGTGCTGCTGACCACGGCCCTCGCCCTGGGCCTCGCGCTCGCCTGGGGCATCACCGTGCTCGAGAAGTCATCGCACGCCCATGCGATGCACACGCCGCGTGCTCCGGTCACTCCAGCCAGGAACTGACCCGCGCAGCCTCTCGTCGCACAGGTTTTCAACCTGCGTGTCTTCCTGAATCGTGGAGGGCTCGGGGCTGCCCATGCCCGGGAGCCGGCGTTGCTGACGAGCGCAGCCAGGATGGCGAAGCGCAGTCAGCATCGAGCGAGCGAAGGGCCGGAGCCCGCAGCGAGCGTCCGGCGACGGGCATGGGCAGCCCCGAGCGGCGCAGCGGGCAGGCCCCCATCGCTCAGGCGATTGGGCTTCCTGACCCCGCGGGCCGCTCTGGTTTCGCGTTGGGCGTCGCGTCAGCCGTCGACGTCGAGTCCTCGGGCGAGCCGCACGCGACGGACTTCGTCCATGACGTCGTCGATGAGCCCATGCTGTCCGCGGAGCGCCGGGAGCTGCGCCTGGAAGCAGGCGGCGATCGCCCCGGCCAGGCCGAGGCCGCCGATGAGGTGCCATGTCACCCAGTCGCTGCTTCCCTTGCGGCCGGCGGCGGGATCGGCGGCACCGCCGAGCGCGACGATCGCAACCACGGCGAGCATGCCGGCCATGGCGAACGGAAAGGCCGAACGCTTCAGCTTCGCGCTGCGGGTCACGAACGACTGATCGAGCCCATATGCCTCGACGACCTCCCGGCACCAGCGGCCCGTGCCGATGAAGTAGGTGACCGTCAGGCTGTTGACGAGCACCACCACGAGCGCCGTGAGCACGCCGGTGAGACGATGGACCGTGCCCCAGCGGAGCACGGCGGGGTCGGTCACCCCGTGGAGGTCACCCAGCCAGAGGCCGAGGCAGGCGGTCGCCACCAGCAGAACCAGCGCGAAGAGGGCGGCCCGCGTGAACACCTGCTCCATGACTGCACTCTCTTCCGGGGCGGAGTCGGCGGGCAACCCGGAAGAGTCGCCTGCGTCGCCGGCATCGGCGTTATAGGCTTGTGGGCATGAGCGACACCATCACCCCTCTCTCAAGCCCGACCGACCGCGTGGTTCCTGTCATCGCCATCACCTGCGGCGACCCGGCCGGCATCGGCCCGGAGATCGCCTGCCTGGCCTGGGCGAGTCCGGTGGCACACGCCCACGGGGCCCTGCGGGTGGTCGCGGAGCCGGCCATGCTTGCGGCCGCGGTGGCGGACCGGCGCGGCATGCCCCGCCTCCGGATCGAGGTCGTGTCCGCCGCCGACCGCCGTCCCTCCACGCCCGACACGCTGCTGGTGATCGATCCAGAAGGCTCGACGGCCGGGCCGCCTCTGGGCGGCGCAACGGCTGCTCCGGCGATCCGACTCGGCGAGGTGTCTGCGGCCGGTGGCCGCGCCGCAGCCCGGGCGGTCGAGGCGGCGTTCGCGGCCACGCGGGCGGGGCACGCTGCGGCGATCGTCACCGGACCGCTGCACAAGGAAGCGCTCCATGCGGCTGGTTACGACGTGCCCGGCCATACGGAACTGCTCGCGCGGGCCTGCGGCCTCGGCGACGACGCGGCGTCGATGATGCTCTGGCTGCCGTCGGCGGCTGGTGACGGCCTTGGCGTCGTCCATGCCACGCTCCACGAATCATTGCGAACGGCGCTCGCTCGGCTGTCGCCCGCCGCGATCGAGTCGGCCGGCGTCCGGCTCGCGTCGTTGCTCACCGCGCTCCTCGGACGTCCGCCGCGGATCGCCGTGGCGGCGCTCAACCCGCACGGCGGCGAAGGCGGACTGTTCGGCGACGAGGAGTCTGCGATCGTGGCGCCGGCCGTTGCGGCCCTCGCCGCCGCCGGCATGGCCGTCACGGGGCCGCTGCCTGCCGACACGCTGTTTCTCCGCGCCAGCCGAGGGGAGTTCGACGGCGTGGTTGCCCTCTACCACGATCAGGGTCACATCCCGATCAAGCTACTTGGCATGCACCGCGCGGTGAACATCACGCTCGGTCTGCCACTGGTGCGGACGAGCGTGGCCCACGGGACGGGCTTCGACATCGTGGGCACGGGCCGTGCGGATCCCGCCAGCATGATGGCTGCGATTGCCGCCGCGGGGCGGCTCGTCGAGGCCGGCTGGCCGGCGGTCAGCGCATCAGCCCGAGCGTGCCCACCGTCATCTCGGTGACGTCGATCAGCCCCGCGCTGGCGGGCTGGTAGAAGAAGGCGGTGGGATCGATCGGCCCGTCGATCTCGGCGTCGTGGAAGTCAAGCACCGCGATCGGCTCGAGCGGGCCGTCGGCGACCGGTCGCGGCCCGGGGATCGCGAGCCATTCGATCCGTCGGGGCATGAGATCGTTGCGGCCGATCGCGATCCGCACCTGCCACGGCATGCCGTCCGGTAGGTCGCAGGCGCGAATGCCTCCCTCCTGCGCAACGCGGTCTTTGAGCGCCGGGAGCACGATCGGCAGCAAGTCGGCGGACCAGCTTCCCTCCACGAGCCACACGGGCTGGCCCTCGAGATCGAGGGGCATCGCCTTGGTGAACCGGAACCAATGCCGCAGCAGTCGGATCATTCGCTGCAGGCCGCCGAGATACGAAGCGCCGTCGGCGGCGTCGGGAGCCTTGAGTTCCGTCAGCTTGCTCCGCACCCGCCGGACATCGATCCGTTGCAGCGACGCCGCCTCCTCGCCGTTGTGTCGATGCGTCCAGCAGAAGAGTCCGTCGGAGACCTCGGTGAACTCGAAGGTCTCGCTGTCGCCGGTGAGCGTCGAGTCGAAGCGAAACCGTTGCTCCTCGCCCTGCCCCGACTGCACGTAGCGGCCGGTGCCGACGAGCACCCGGTCGCCGACCCGCGCCTTCTGGCGAAATCGCACCGAGAACGACTGGGAGCGGGCGATCACTGCGGCGGAGCTGAGCACGATCCGCTCCGCCTGGGCCGCCGCGTCTTCCGGTTCGCCGGTGGCCACCGTGGCCGTGGCTGGCGCCGCGTTGCCGGACGCCGGCGCCGGGTTGCCGGACGCTGGCGCCGCGTTGCCGGCCTCCGGCGTCGGGGCCGGCTCGACCTGCCGTTGATAGACGCTCGTCGCCCCAGGTTCGGCCCCGCTCGGACCGGACCAGATGACCACCGCCATCAGCACCACCATCGGCGGCGCGACCGCACGCGGCAGGCGACGGAGGCTGGGGAGTCTGGCGAATGGGCTGATCGTCACGATCGGGGTGACTCTGTCGGTTTTGCCAAAGAAACCACCATCGGAGCGTCGAAACATCTCCCGTGGATGGACCGACCGCGGCCATCCGCCGACGCCTCCGTGGGGGGCGAGTGTAGGGAAACCGCCCGACCCGGCCCATGCCGGATCAGGTGGCTGTCCGCTGCGGTCGGAACACGCCAGTTCGGCCCGGAAATCCGGAGGGAATGCAATGCGAACGCGACGTCTGCGGGGCTTCGTCGGCATGTCGCTGGCCGCCACGCTCACGGGTTGCACGATTCCGGCGAACTCACCGTTCACCGGGCTCGCCCAGATTCGGCCGGTTGCCACGCCGCACACCAACGTCCTGCCGCCGGCAGCGATGCTGCACCACCCCGGCCCGGGTGTTGAGGGCCCCGGCCCCGGCATCATCACGCCTGCCTCCTACGAGGCCGCGCTCGAAGCGGCCGGTGCGGGCGGCCCGGGCGGACTCGCCAGTGGCGGGGGAGCTGGTCTTGGCGGCGTCTGTGCGATGGCCCCGACGTCGCAGATCGGCTTCGTCGGTCCCGATGGCATGCAGGTCCGCTGGGACGTCTCGGCCAGCGGCGGCTTCGATTCGGAGCCGCTCGTGGCACCGGGCCGATACGACTTCCCGCAGGGAGCGATCTACCGGCTCAAGGTCACCGACATCCCCGGTCGCGAGGGCATCGAGCTCTATCCGTCGCTCGAAGTCGCGCCCGTCACGCCCCGCACCGCGGCCTATCTCGCGCACAACGCGGTGCCGTTTCAACTCACCGACGAGGATCTCGACCAGGTGACAAGCGGCAACTTCGTCACCAAGGTCGTCTACCTCCCCGATGCCGAATATCAGGAACTCGCCGTGGCCGGTGTTGAGACACTGGTGAGCACCCGCCTCGATCCGGGCTGCGACCCGGTCGTCGAGGCTGATCGCCGCGGCTCGATCCTGGCGATCATCCGCATCGGCAACAAGGATCTCGAGTCTCCGGGCAACGGCGGCGCCGTCGCCGCTGGTGGATTTGCCGGAGCGGGCACGGCCACGCCCGCCGGACTCGCCGCGCCGCTGGGCATGCCCTGTGGCGGTGATCCGTCGCAGATGCCCCCGGCGTTCCTCGCCGGGATGACCGCGCCGCAGTACGGCATGCCCTCGGTGGGCACGCCGATCGGGCTGCCCGGCCCCGCGCACATTCCGCTCGGTGTCCCGGCGGGCCTGCAGAAGCACTCGATCACCAATCACACGAAGATGCACATCCCGCCGCCGTCGCGGTCGGTCGGTCTGCACGTGCAGGAGTACCCCGGCCTGAGCTACCCGAAGCCCGCACGGCACGCCTACGTGCTCGAACGGCACGACGTTCCCCACCTTCACCTCAAGCAGCCTCACGAGGACCGCACGCGGTGGGTGGACAACGGCGGGGCGGACCCGGATTCGCTCGAAGCCGGTGCCCGGATGATGCATGGTATGGCCGGCGACGCTCCGTGTCCGCCGGAGCCGATGGAGTGATGAGGAGCAACCGAACTTTCCGGACAGGGACCGTGCTGCGGCTTGCCCGCGGGCTGCTGGCGACCGCCGTCCTCGTCTCGGCATCCTGGGTGGGTTTGACCCACCAGGCTGCCGCGGCGAACGCGGCGGGCACACTCGCCAACACCTCACAGCCGGGAGCGATTGGCGCCCCTGGGTGGCTGCAGCGCGGTCCCTGTCCGGAAACGGTGCTCCCCAACTACGTCCAGCCGGTCGAGATCCGCGGTCCCGAGGGACTGCTCGTTGCGGTCGAGACGGCCGAGGGCTGGTCGCAGCTGCGGCCGGCTCCTCTGCGGATCGGCCTCGTGGTCGGCCAGCCATACCGCCTGCGAGTGGGCGGCATCCCGGGGCACGAGGGCGAGGAACTGTTTCCCTCGATCCGCGTGCTGGCGAAGCTCGCCACGCCCGCGGGGATGGCCTGGCGGTTTCCGGTCGAGGTGGTCATCGACCGCGACGATCTCGAAACGGCCGCGAACGGGGCGCATGTCCGCCGCGTCGTCTACGCATCGTGCGAATCGGAGCAGCCCGATCCGGTGCCGGCTGGATGGTTCGACGTGAAGCCCGGCGACGACGCGCTCGAGGTGGCCAGCACGCTCGGCGATCCCGTCGTCGAGGTGGTTCTTGGCAACAGGTTGCCGACCTCGGGGGGTGTGCCATGACCGGGCGGCTGTCCTCCGGAGAAGCGTGCGGCGGTGCGGCGGCTTCGGTCGCCGTGAGGCTGCGCTGGCTGCGGATTGCGGCGATCACCGTGGCGGCCGTGTCGCTCGCCTCGTGCCGAGGCATGCCCACGTCGGCGGTTCTCGGTACGGCGGCGGTTTCGCACGCGATTGACCAGATCGACTCCGCCGGGCCAGCGAGCGAGACCACGGCGGGGCCCTCGGCCTCAGCCGGGTCGGCCGATGCCGGCGTCGCGATGCCCGTGGCCATGGCTTCAGCGGCGGCCGACACCACCGCCGTCGCGACGGCGTGGGAGCGGGAGGTGCGACAGGTTTCACCGCGGGAGGCGGCTCATCGCGACGCCCGGGTGGTGCAGACCGGCCTCGAAGCCCCCTGCCCTCCCCTGCCCCGCCTCGGCCGCGCCGCCTGTCGAGCCTGCGGTGCCGGCGGCCGCTGCCCCGGCGGCACGTGCGAGCCTCCTGCCGCGTGCGAGCGAGGTTGTCCGCCCGCGGTGTGCCTCACCTGCGAGCCGCCGCCACCGCCGGTCGTCGGGCCCTACCTTGTCTGCGACGGCGGCGATCACCAGCGGCCGGCGATCGCCATCGGGCCCGACCGGCTCGGCCACCTCACCGCCGGCGACACCGTGGCCCGCTACCATGCCGCTGACGAAATGCCCGATTCCGACTGCGCGCGGCTTGTCACCTCCAACTGCGCGTGCGTTTTTGCGCCGCGGTTCGGTGCGGTTCGCGAGGTGACTCGACCGCTCGAAGGGTCGCAGCCCGCCGGTCCGAGGGGCTACGCCGCCGACACGTCGGTGGAACTCGAAGAGCGGCGCGAGCCCGTGTGCGGCAAGGTGCAGACGGTCGCTCTCGAGGCGGCGAAGAAGTCGCTGCCCGGCATCGCGGTGCAGGATCGGCTCGGGCCGCTCGCCGTCGATCAGGGCGACATCCCGAACGAAGATGATGGCGTTGTGGGCCCGGTCGAGGACATCGCGGCCCAGACGCCGGAACTGGAGCGGCAGCGGCAGCGGCCGCTGGTGAAGGTCGGCTTCGACGTGCCGATCGCCTGGACCTGCATCAAGGCGGCCAACGTGCTTCTGGGCGACCAGTCGGCCCAGGTGGTGGCGGTCGATCGCGGCACCGCCACGCTTCGCTTCGAGGAGCCGGGCCGCGCCGAACTCACCCTCTGCAAACGGGCCGGCACCGACACCGCCCGGTCGGGCGAGGAACTCGACTTCACGATCGTGATGCTCAACTCGGGCGACCGGCCGCTCTCCGGCGTCGTGCTCGCCGACGCCCTGCCGACGCGACTCGACTACGTGCCCCAGTCGGCCGCCGCCAGCGTGGAGGCCGATTTCGCCACGGAGACGGGCGACGATGGTTCGACCGTCCTCACCTGGCGGTTGAAGGAGACGCTCCGCCCCGGCGAGAGCGGATTCGTGCGGTTCCGCACGATCGTCAAGTAGTCGCCCCCAACCGCAGGTGCGGCCGCGGTTGCCGCCGCTGCCGACACGCGGGTACGATCCCGATTCAATCCCGGGGCCCTTCCGGCCCTCCGCCATTCACTCGAGGGTCTCATGTCGCATCGTGCCGCCGTCCGCCGTCCGCTCGCCTGGCTCGTCCCTTCGCTGATGGCGGGGATTGCAGCGGCCGTGGTGATTCACCCTGTCTCGGCTCGTCAGCCCGCCGCCGTCGCAGATCCGGCGGCGGCCGAAGGTCTCGTTGTGCCACCCCTGCCGCAGGGCTCGCCCGAGCAGCTGCTCGAGTTCGTCGCGGGCCTGATGCCGCCGAAGGCGCAGCCGAAGTCGCGAGAGGAGGCGATGACCTACCTTCGCGATGTCGCCGGTGTGTCGGTGCAGGCGGCCGACAAGATCCTTGCCGCCGTGAAGCCGGCCGACCCGCTCTATGCCAAGGCCGCCATGCTGAAGCTGGAGAGCCTGATGCGACTGTCGCAGTTCGGCGACGAGCAGGCTGCCGCCGAACTGCAGAAGTTCGCGGCCGTGCTGGCGACGAGCCCGGTGCCCGAACTCGCGATGGAGGCCAAGCGGCTGAAAATCGTCGGCGACGCCCAGGCGATGTTCTCCGAGGAGAAGTTCGACGCCGCGCCCGCGTTGGTGGCCCAGATGGCGGACCTCATGAAGGCGGCTCCTGGCGACCAGAAGACCGCGATGCTTGCGATGCAGCTGGCCGGTGCCTTCGAGCAGATTCCGGATGGCGAGGAGGTGGCGGCCAACGCCCTGAAAACATTTGGGCCGATCCTTGAGTCGAGCCCCGACCCGAAGATCAAGGAACTGGGGGAGAGTTTTGCCGGCAAGCTCCGGTTGCTCGAACTGCCCGGCAAGCCGATGGAGATCTCGGGCGCGCTCCTCGATGGCACGCCCTTCAACCAGAAGTCGCTCGCCGGCAAGGTGGTGCTGGTGGACTTCTGGGCCACGTGGTGCGGCCCTTGTGTGGCCGAGATCCCCAACATGCTGGAGCAGTACGAGAAGTATCACGCCAAGGGCTTTGAGGTGGTGGGCATCAGCCTCGACGAGGAGAAGGAGAAGGTCGACGGCTTCATCGCCGAGCACAAGATCCCGTGGCCGATCATCTATGCCGGCAAGGGCTGGCAGGACCCGACCGCCCAGTTCTACGGCATCTCGGGAATCCCGCAGCTGATCCT
>JBBAVQ010000030.1:0-17182 GCA_040397625.1 Pirellulales bacterium
TCCTGTTCTTCATGCACGTCTGGTGGGAGGCGAACTGGAAGTACGTGCTCACCATCCCCGCCGCGATGATGGCGCTGTTTCTCGGCATCATGCTGATCCCCGACGTCGGCATGCGGAACCGCATGGTGTCGCAGGAGCGTGCCCTCCACATGGCCCGCGGCTCCGACCTGAAGGTACTCGAGAAGGCCGCGACCGAGGGCCCGTTCGCGGTCCAGGCGCATTGATCGATGGCGGGCGGTGCGATCCGCCCGGGAGCGAAAAACGTCATCCTCATGAGCAACCACCAGCGAAGGCGGAGGGACTGGCGTGAGGATGGCGAGCATGGGGCTATCCTGGCCCCGCGAGCCAACTCATGCCGTCCCGCAGCTGGCTTTGGCGAGTTGGCCACGTTGGCCGCGTTTGCCACGTTGGCCAGGAGCACGTTTCTCGTCCTCGTGCTGCCCTTCGTGGTGGGCTGCTCGAAGTCCCCGGTCGGACCGGCAGCCCGTGTCGCCGAGTCGTCCCGTCCCGCCCCGGTGGCCGGCACCGTTGACGAGACGGCCGTCGACGTGCCGAACCTCGCCGACGTGCCGTTCACGCTTCGCGACCAGACTGGCGCCGAGTTCTCGTCGGCATCGCTCAAGGGCCGCGTCTGGATGGGGGCCATCTTCTTCGCCAACTGCCCCGGCCCGTGCTTCCGCGAGAATCAGGTGATCGCCGACATCCTCAGGGAGATCGACGACCCTGACTTCATGGTGGTGAGCCTGACCTGCGACCCCGCCAACGACACGCCCGAGGCGCTGGCGAGCTATGCAGGCAGATTCGATGCCGACTCCAAGCGGTGGAAGTTCCTCACGGGCGACCTCAAACTCATCGAGCAGGTGGGGCAGAAGGTGTTCCGGCTGCCGGTGGAACTCGGCGTGCATTCGGAGCGGGGCGTCGTCTTCGATCGGCAGGGGCGGCTGCGGGGCGGCTATCACCTGCTCCAGCAGGATCGCGTCGAACTTCTCATCCAACTGATCCGCGAAGTCCTGGCCGAGAAGACCCCCGCCGCCGACGCAGGAATCGTGCCATGATCGCCCTCCTTGCCGATGCCGCTGCCGTGGCAGGTGTGCATCCGCTCGCCACCACCAACGCCCTGCTCAATACGCTGGCCACGGTGCTGCTCGTGATCGGCTGGAGGTGCATCAAGCGAGGCAACGTCCGGGGCCACCGGGCCGCGATGTCCGCGGCCTTCGTCACCTCGGCCGTGTTTCTGGCCTGCTACCTGACGTACCACTACCTGGTCGGGCACGTCCCGTTTCGCGGCGAGGGGGCGGTCCGTCCGGTCTACTTCGCCATCCTGATTTCGCACATCCTGCTTGCCGTGGCGGTGCCGGTGCTCGCCCTGCGAATGTTTTTCCTGGCTTGGAAGGGCCGCTGGGATGCCCACCGCCGCCTCGGGCGGATCACCCTGCCGATCTGGCTCTACGTGTCGGTGACGGGCGTGGTGATCTACCTCATGCTCTACCACTGGTTTCCCGGCCCCTGACGGCCTGCCTACAATGGAGGTGAGGTACGGACCATGCGATCTCTGAACGCCCTACTTCGCCAACTCGTTGCGGTGCTGCTGATCGTGGCGGTGGTCGCCAGCGCCGAGGCCCTCGGCTGCCCCAACTGCAAGGACGCGGTCAACACGTCCGACCCCGACGGGCTCAACGTCGCGCGGGGCTACTTCTACAGCATCCTGCTCATGCTCGCGATGCCCTTCACCCTCGTGGGCTCATTCAGCGCCTACGTCTGGCGGGAGATGCGGCGGCAAAAGGCGGCCGCTACCGCCGGCGAGCCGCAGGAGCGGTCCGCTCCGTGAACGCCCCGGGTGGACGTCGCGACGACGGACACGCACGGCGGGGCCAGGAGTCAAACGCCGGTCGGACCGAGCCGCGCAACTTTCTCGCGCCCGGTGAGCGGCGGCGGCTGTTCTGGGTCGTGATGCCCGCAGGCTTGCTCCTGCTCGCGCTGCTCGGCTGGGTGGAGCGGACGTGGTTTCCTCGCCGCGTTCCAGCCGCGACGCCGCAGGTCGACACGCGGCTCGAGGCGGTGGCTGGGCCGGCACCCCGCGGCGACGAGGTGCTGATCGAACGGGAGCCGGAACGGTCCGATGCGGCGCCGGGCCCCGAACTGGCCGCCTCTCGGAACTCGCTCGCCCGCGTCCGCGACGCGACGGTGTTTCGCGATGCCGACAACGACGCCTGGTTCGAGGTCTGGAGGACGCTTCGCGAGGGGGGCCGCTCCGGCATCGAGCGGGCCCGGCCCAGCGAGGTGACTTTTCGAGAACTCTTCGGGCAGCCACGGTCGTTTCGCGGCCTGCCCGTGCGGATGAAGGGCACTCTCCATCGCGCCGAGCGGCTTGCCGCGCCGCGGAACGACTACGGCGTGGACCAGTACTGGCAGTGCTGGATGGAGCCGGCCGGCGGCCCGCCGTCGCCGGTCGTGGTGCAGTGCCTGTCGCTGCCGGAGGGAATGCCGACCGGCATGGAGATCGACGAGCCCGTCGAGGTGGCCGGCTACTTTTTCAAGAACTTCGCCTACAACGCCGCCGATGCGATCCGGGTGGCGCCCGTGATCATGACCGTGGAGCCCGCGTGGAAGCCCGTCGCAGCGCCGCCGCGGAGCGGGCTGGCGGGGCCCGGGGGCGTGACGCTCGTGGTGGCCGCCGCGGTGGCGGCGCTCGTCGGGGCAACGCTGCTTGGAGGCATGGCGGGTCGCCGCCGGCGTGTCTCGCTGGTGCTGCTGTGGGGCCTGACCGTCGCCGGTGTCGTGCAGGGGGCTGCGGCCGACGTCGGCTCGCCCGACAGCCTGGAGTCGTTCCTGACGATGAAGGAGATCGCCGCGGAGGATCGCGCCGCGCTCGCCTCCGCCGGTCCGTGGACGGACGAGAAGGAGCGGCTGCTCGTCCGCGTGCTGGCGCGGCTGCCGGCCCCCGCGCCGCTGGTGTCGCGATGGCGAGCCGCCGCCGAGCCGATTGCGGCGCGAGGAGAGGTCAACGCGATCGCCGACCGGCTCGTGCTGGTCCGCGGCCGGGCCACGTTCGTGGCCCCGCGCGAGCTCCCTGCCGGGATCGCCCAACTCGCCGGTTGGCCCCGCTACGACGTCGTGCGGGTGCAGGATCAGCGGGGGGCCGAGGTGGACGTTGTCGTGGCTCATGCCCCCGCGGCCTGGACGCGGTGGCAGGCGATCGACGAGCCCGTCGAGCTGGTCGGCCTGCCGTTATCCACCGCGGCGGGGCCCCAGCCCGCAGCTGTGGATGCCGCGGCGGCCTGGCCCGCGGCCCCGCCCGATCTCGTCCTCGCGGCTTCGGCCGTGGCCTGGTATCCGGCCACGATGCTTGGGAGGCTCGGCATGAACTACGGCCTCTTCGACACGATCGTGGACGACCGCAAGCTCGAGCCGGGTGACACCGCCGCCTTCTGGGCGACGATGGCCGCAGCCGCCCGGTCGAATCCCGCCGAGATCGTCCGTGCAGCGGGGAAGACCACCGATGTCCTGGCCATCATCGATCCCGCGCAGAAGTGGTTCGCGACGCATCGCGGTGCGCCCGTCGTGATCGACGGCGTGGCCCGGCGGGCCACGCGGATCATGATCGACGATCCGGCCTGCCGGGCCGCCGTGGGGGACGACCACTACTGGGAGCTCGAGGTCTTCGCCGACACGCCCACCATCAAAGTGAACGACCGCCTCCAAGACCGCTATCCGATCATCTGCTGCGTCGCGACACTCCCGTCGGGCATGCCGCGGGGCGAGTCGATGAGCGAGCGGGTTCGCGTGCCGGGCTTCGGCTTCAAGCGATACAGTTACCCGCTCAAAGACGCCATCCTCTCCTCGTCGCAGGGCGACCGCGAGATCAGGGGGGAGCGGATCTCGACTGCGCTGGTGATTGCGGCCACCGCCATCTGGCGACGGCCGCTGTCGCCGGCCGGCGTGTCGAACGTCCTGTTTGGGGTGTTCGCAGGGATCCTCGGCCTGATCGCCGCGGCGTTCGCGGCTGGTTTCTGGTCGCGACGCCGCGATTCCCGGCTGGCGGACCGCCGCCGGCGGGAGTCGCTCCCCGACCGCCTCCACCTCCCTGGCGAGTGATCGCGGCCCCCCCTTTGCGCCGCCGCCCGTCTGGCGTCAGATATCGGCTCTGCGGTGCTGCCGCCGGCCTTCCATCCCCACCCTCCCACGCCCTTCGGAACCCCCGCCATGCGACGCGCGAAGATCTCGATCATCGGAGCCGGTAACGTCGGCGCCACCACGGCCCACTGGTGTGCCGCCGCCGAACTCGGCGACATCGTCCTCCTCGACATCCCCGCAACGGAAGGCATGCCCGCCGGCAAGGCACTCGACCTCTTCGAGGCCTCGCCGATCGTCGGCTTCGACGCCAAGCTGACGGGCACCACCGACTGGGCCGACACCGCCGGCAGCGACGTGGTCGTGGTCACGGCTGGCATCGCCCGCAAGCCGGGCATGAGCCGCGACGACCTGCTCTCCACGAACGCCAAAATCGTGGGCGATGTGGCCGCAAAGATTCGCGACACGAGTCCGCAGGCCGTCGTGATCGTTGTCTCCAACCCGCTCGACGCGATGGTGCAGCGGACGTTCCAGGTGACGGGCTTCCCGGCCAGCCACGTGATCGGCCAGGCCGGCATCCTCGACACGGCCCGCTATCGCGCCTTCCTCGCGATGGAGCTCGGCGTGAGCGTGGAGGACATCTCGGCGATGCTGCTCGGCGGCCATGGCGACACGATGGTGCCGATCCCGAGCTGCACGAGCGTGGGCGGAATTCCGGTGTCGCAGCTCATTGCGGCCGACCGTCTGGAGAAGATCGTCGATCGCGCCCGCAACGGCGGTGCCGAGATCGTGGCGCTTCTCAAGACCGGCAGCGCCTACTACGCCCCGGCCGCGGCGACGACCCAGATGGTCGAGGCCGTGGTCAAGGACAAGAAGCGGCTCGTGCCCTGCGCCGCCTACTGCGACAAGGAATACGGCGTCGGCGGCTACTTCGTCGGCGTGCCGGTCGTGCTCGGTGCGGGGGGCGTCGAGAAGATCGTGGAGCTGAAGTTGCTCCCCGACGAGCGGGCGGCCCTCGACAAGAGCATCGCGGCCGTCAAGGAGCTTGTGGGCACGATGAACCGCCTGACGGGCACGGCCTGAGTGGCTCACACGGCTTCCAGTCGATCCTCGCGCTCGAGTGCATGGCAGGTGAAAGCCGACCGGCCGTAAGGCCGCGGGCCAATCACGCTGGACGCCGCGTCGTGTGGTGGTTCGCCCCACGCCTCACGGCGTTGGGCTTGGACGGCAGCTGCGCGAGGATCAAGTGTGAACCGTATCACACGGCTTCCACGTGAGTCTCGCGCATCGTCGCGGCACCGCAGCCGGCCGGAGACATGCCTCTGCGCGTGCCTCCGATCCCAAGGTGATCCGGGAAGGACTCACAGGTTGAAAACCTGTGCTACGAGAGGCAGCGAGGGGCTGCCCGTGCCCGGGAGCAGGCGTTGCTGACAAGCGCAGCCAGGATGGCGGAGCGCAGTCAGCATCGAGCGAGCGAAGGGCCGGAGCCCGCAGCGAGCGTCCGGCGACGGGCATGGGCAGTCCCGAGCGATGCGGCGGTGCCAGCATGCCCCCATCGCTTACGCGATTGGGCTTCCTGAGTTCGCAGCGAGGGCATGGGTAGTCCCGGGCCTCGGGAACGCCCCAGGATCACGTGTGACCTGTCTGGGTGGCCCCCGGGCTGCCCTGCTTGCCCTGCTTATCGCCGCTGACGGGGGTCGGGATGCCCGCTGCCACGCTGGCGTTGCCCCCGGGGGAAAGCCTGGGATAGAACCCGCCGTCCCGTCCTCGGTGCTGCACCGTCCCCGGTGCACTGGCCGCGGCGGCGGCAGCCCCCATTCCCAAAGGTCGATCATGAGCAGCCGGCAGTCGAATGGTACCGATCGCGTCCGCCGTCGCGGGGCGGCCGCGGAGGTCCGCAGGCATCCCGGCGCCGACTGGACCGGCGGCCTGCCGGTGTTCATCCCGCAGGGCTACGAGGCGGGGTACGACTATCCGCTGCTCGTCTGGCTCAGCGATCCGCTCGGGGCCCCCGTCGATCTTGGTCGCTGCATGGCCCGGGTGAGCCTGAGAAACTTCGTGGCGGTCGAGGCCGCCGGCGGTGCGACGGCCGTCTGGCAGGCGGTCGATCGCGTGACGGATCGCCTGAGCATCCATCCGCGGCGGATTTGGCTGGTCGGCCAGGATGCCGCCGGCACCGAAGCCTTCCGCATCGCCTGCCGGCATCCCGAGTCGTTCGCGGGGGTCGTGTCGCTCGGCGGCGGCTTCCCGCTCGACGAGTCGCTCTTCGGCCGGATCGGCGTCGTGCGACGGTTGCCGATGCTCTACTGCTGCACGGCGGCCGACGCGGCCGGTGCGGCGGACCGGACCGACCGCATGCTGCGACTCTTTCACGCCGCCGGGGCGACGTTGGCGATGCGGATCTATCCCCGCCGTCGCGACCTCGCCACGGCCGCGCTCGCCGACGTCAACCGCTGGCTCATGGATGAGATCTGCGGTTCGGCTTCCGCGGCGCGGGCGGCCGTCGCCGGCTAGTCGGTGCCGATCAGGATCACGCCAGTCGCTCGACACGTCGTCCACAGTTCACCACCTCGTCACCGGGAAAGGATTCCCATGACACCCCACGCGGGCCGCGAGGCCCATCGCTCCCCGATCGACGGGGAGCCTCGAATCCTGCCGCTGATCGCGGTCCGCCCGAACTCCGCGCGGGCGATCATCGAGCCGCTCATCGGCCGGCAGTCGGCCGCCCATGCCGCGGTTCGCGTCTCGCTCGACGGCGGCGAGGGGCACGAGATCGACGCCGATCCGGCGGTGGTCCGCGACCTGCTCGAACCGCTCGTCGCCGCTGCCTTCGCGAATGCCGCCTGTCCGGTGGCCGAGACCGATGGACCGCCCCTCCACGAGGTTGATGTCGCGGTGGTCGCCACCGGCGACGGCCTCGACGTGGAGATCGCCGATTCGGGCCCCGACCAGCCGTTCGCGACCCGCGTTCCGTCGCACCTCCGCGACGTCGCTGCCCGGTGCGGCGCGGAGGTGACGATCGCGGCCTGTGCCGCCGGCGGCACGGCGGTGACCGTCCGGTTTCCGCGGCGGGGCGCCCGCCGTCAGGCCGCCTGAGCCCCTCATTTCCCTCTGACCCGAGCCCACGACGCCATGGACACATCCGCTGAACCGCGCCGCTCCTCCCGGGTCACGCCCGCGCAGGTGATCGCCCTGGGGCTGGTGGCCGCCTCGATCGGCTGGGCCGCGTGGGTCCTGCGCGACCGGCCCGCCAGCGAGGAGGTGGAGCTCCTTCCCGGCACGGTGCTGCCATCGTCGGAGCTGGCGATCGTCGAGGCGGCTTTCGACCGCGCGCAGCTCACCGGTCATCGCACCGAAGACGGTCGTGTCTGGGTGTCGCGGCCGCGGCAGAGCGCCTACATGCGGGCGCTGGTCGACGCCGAGGCGCTTCCCCGCGAGTTCGGCAGCAGCCTCCGCCGGGCGCTGGAGAGCAACAGCCCGTGGCAGAGCAGGGCGGCCCAGGAGGAACTGCTCCGCGTGGCCGTGCAGGAGGAACTCGCCCACGTCATCTGCTC
The DNA here is from genome assembly GCA_040397625.1 of Pirellulales bacterium. Lineage (GTDB taxonomy): Bacteria > Planctomycetota > Planctomycetia > Pirellulales > UBA1268 > QWPN01. The sequence continues at coordinate 7,626 of JBBAVQ010000030.1, forward strand.
GATGCCAGGCATCGAGCGGGCGGCGGTGCTCTACGACGTCAACGACCGGGCGGCCTTTGACGGCACGCTGGGCGGCGGGCCGGCTCGGACCGCGAGCGTCAACGTGCGCACGCAGCTCGATGTCGAACTCGAGCCGTCTCGTGTGCAGGCGATCCGCGTGCTCGTGGCGGCGTCGATCGCCGGGCTCGAGCCCGAGCGAGTCGCGGTCACCGATCTCCGCAGCGGCCGCGTCCACGCCGGTCCGCTCGAGCCGGTCGATGCCGTGGAGCCTCCATCCACCGCCGATCCCGCGCTCGCCCGGCAGATCGCCCACGAGCGGCACCTCGCCGCCAAGGTTCGCCAAGGACTGGCGTTCGTGAAGGGCGCGGTGATCGACGTGACCGTCTCCTTCGCCGACGACGCGGCGCCGCCGCCCGCGGAGCCGAACCTGCCGCCGCGGCAGCAGCGGGTGGCCGATGCCAACGCGCCCGCCGAGGTGGCTCTTGTCGATGAGCCGCCCCCCGCGCCGGTTCACGCTCCGTCGCGGGACGGCCGTATCGACTCGATCGTGGTGTCGGTTGCGGTGCCGGAGACCTGGTTCGAGGCCGCCGTCAGGGCCGCACGGCAGCGGGACGTGCAGATGGCCGCCGCCGAGGTTGATCGCCGCGAGGAGGAGCGGATCCGCGGGCACGTGCTCGAACTCCTGCCGTCGCTCGTCCGCACCGACGCCCGGCGGGTGGTGATCACGCGGTTTCCCGTCGTGTCGTCGCGGCCGGAGCCGCCACCCCGCCCACATGCCTCCGCCTCGGTCGCCGCGCCGCCCGCGGCCGGAACTTCAGCCGCGGCCGGCGGTCCCGCGGCGAAGCCCCGCACGCTCGGCGGGTATGTCGACGTGACGATCAAGGCGGTATCCGAAGGGCGGCTCGGCGACGTGCCCCGCGAGGTGTGGATGGCGTTCACCGCCAAGTGTTCGGCGATCCTGGCCTACATCCTGTTCCGCAGCGGCTCGCGATCCGAGGAGCGGCAGCCGCGCCGCCGCCAGGCCGATGCCGACCGCCGGCCGTCGCGGTCGCGGATCGACTGGACCGCGGTTGACGAAGACGACTCCGACGACGAGCCGGCCAGCCCGCCGCGGCGGATGGCGGCGTGAGGCCTGCCTGAGCATGCGTTTTCTTACCCCCCATTCCGCCGTCGTGATCTTGGCCGTGCTGGCCGCCGGCCGATCGCTGGCCGACGCGCCGGTGGCCCCGTCGCCCGAGCCATTCGTCGCCGACGTCGGCGTCACGCCCGCGTCGCTCACGACCGCCGCACCACCTGCCGAAGCGCCTGCCGCCACAGCCCCTTCCGTACCGCTGCCGCTTGGTCCGCAGCCGTCCACAGGCCCGCGCGTCGCGCCGCATCAACCGATCTCCGACTGGCGGATCCTCGCCGCCCTCGGCGGCGCCTTCGTAGCACTGGCGGGCTACCGCGTGGTCGCGTCGCGGCGCGTCGCCACGCTTCCGCCCGACGTCTTCGAGGTGCTTGGCGAGGGATCGCTCGGCGGGCAGCAGTCGGTGCGGATCGTGCGGTTCGGCCCGCGGACGCTCCTGCTGGGTGTCTCGTCCTCCGGCTGCCACACTCTCGCCGAGCTCAACGATCCACAGGCCACCGACGCGATCGTCACCGCCTGTCGCGGCGCCGGCGCTGCCGCAGTGTCCGGCCGACGGTCGCGCCGGCGGGAGGCCCGCGCGTGATCTCCCTCGTCGCCATCCGTCGTGCCACGGTGGGGCTCGCGATGGCTGCCGTGCTCTTCGCCGGCCGCGCGTGCCCCGGCGATGACCTCGCCGGGCCGCTGCAGTCGATCGACCAGCCGTCGGCCGCCGTGCCGCCGCCGGCAGTCGCCCCTGCCGCGGCCGTGGGCGGCCTGCTGTCGAGGCTCGGCGACCGGCCGCTGGAATCGCTGCTGCCGTCACTGATGATGTTCGGCGTCGTCAGCCTCGCGCCCGCGGTGCTCCTGATGACCACCTGCTTCGTGCGGATGTCGGTGGTGCTGGCGCTCGTGCGGCAGGGGCTCGGCGCGGCGCAGATTCCCTCGAACCAGATCGTCGCGTCGCTGGCGATCTTTCTGTCGGCGATGGTGATGTGGCCGGTGTGGACGCAGGCGTGGCGCGACGGCGTCGAGCCCTACCAGCGGGGCGAACTCGCCGCGAGCGAGGCGTTTTCCCAGGGGTCGCTGCCCCTGCGTCGCTGGATGGCGGGGCAGATCGAGCAGGCCGGCAACCGCGACACGATGCTCCTGTTTCTCGAACGTCATCCGGGCGGCCCGCGGCAGGCCGCGACCTACGACGACGTCCCCGTGGAGGTTCTGCTGCCGGCGTTTCTCGTCAGCGAACTCGAGACCGCCTTCACGATCGGCTTTCGGATGCTGCTCCCGTTTCTCGTGCTCGACATCCTGGTGGCCACGCTCGTGACGGCGACGGGCCTCGTGATGCTGCCGCCGTCGCTGGTGTCGCTGCCGCTCAAGCTGCTGGTGTTCGTCGCCGCCGACGGCTGGTCGCTCGTCGTTCGGTCGCTGCTCGACAGCGTCCGCAGCCTGCCCTCGTGACCTCCGCTCAAACGCCAGGAGGCGGCCGCATCATGACCGACTCGCAGCTCGTGGAACTCGTGAGGCAGGCCCTGATCGGCGGCTGCGTGGTGATCCTGCCGGTGCTGCTGGCGGGGCTGGTGGTGGGTGTGGCGACGGGGCTCGTGCAGGCGGCCAGCGGCGTCCACGAGCCGATCGTGGGATTTGCGCCGAAGGCGCTCGCGATGGCCGCGGCCCTCGTCGTGTCGCTGCCCTGGATGGTCGAAAGGCTGGCGGAACTCTTCCGGGAAACCGCCGCCGGCCCCTGAGCCGCGGCTGCGAGTGGAGCGACCAATGCCGATCCCCCCCGACACGCTCCCGTGGCTGGCCGCGTTCACCCCCGCCCACGCGGTCGTGGCGGCCGGCGTGCTCGCGCGGATGGCGGTGGCGGTTGCCGCCGGTGCGATGCCGCTGGCCACGGGCACAGGGTTTCGCGTGCAGGCGGCCGTCGCCGTGGTCCTCGCCGTGGCGGCAACGCCGGCGGCCCTTGCGGCGTCGCCGACGCCGGCGGTGTCCGGCGGGTCGATGCTGGCGATCCTATTCGGAGAGGCGCTGGTCGGGCTCGGGATCGGGCTGGCCGCTGCGGCCGTGTTTGCGTCGGCGTCGTGGGCCGGCCAGTTGCTCGGCAGCGTGACCGGGCTGTCGTGGGCCGACGACTTCGGCGAGGGATCGGGCTCCGAGTCGGCGGGCGTCGGCCGGCTCGCCTGGTGGCTGGGGCTGGCGGGATTCGTCGCCGCCGGAGGGCACGAGGCGATCGTGGCGGGGCTCGTGGACGGTGTCCGCAGCCTGCCGATCGGCGCCGTCGCGGCCGGGGTCGTCCGCGACAACCTCGTGGAGTTCGTCGCCTCGATGCCGTCGATCGGCCTGTCGCTCGCGATGGCGCTCGCGCTGCCGGCGCTGGCCGCCGTGCTGGCCTGCCACCTCGTGGCCGCGATCGCCGTGCGGTCGGTCGGGTTCGACCCCGGCCAGGGACTGCTCCAGGCGGTGGCCTCGCTCGTGCTCCTCGCTGCCGTGTGCGGTGGAACCGACTCGTGGATCGGTGGCTTCGCCGCCGCCGTGCAGCCGCCGCTGGAACGGTGCTTCCACGACGTCCGACCCTGACACCCCTGAACCCCCCGCCGCCGTTCACCGAAACCGACACCCCCGATGGCCGACGACTCCGATCGCGTGATCCCTGCCACCCCGCGGCGGCGCGAGGCTGCGCGGCGCCAGGGGGCGATGCCGACCGCGGCTCTGCCGGCGTGGGTGGCGACCGCCGGCACGGCCACGCTCCTCCTGCCGGTCTGGGCCACGGCCACGATGCCCGCCGCCGCCGGCCTCGTTCGCGCCGCGATTCTCGCAGCCGGTGATCCGCGGCCGATCGATCCCTGGCCCGGCCTGATCGCCGTCGCGCTGCCCACTATGGCGGTCGTGGTCGCCGCCGCCGCCGCTGGCCTGACGGTGCGCTTCGTGCTCGACGGTTTCTCGTGGCATCCGGAGCGGATCACCCCGAGCCTCCGCCGCATCGATCCGTTCGCCGGCCTGTCGCGAATCCTCTCCTGGCAGACGGTGAGCTCCACGCTGGCCGGCGGCGTCGGGCTGGCGGTGATGGTGACAGCCGCCGTGCTGGCGATGCGGCCGCTGCTCGGGCCGGCAGGGCTCTCGGGGATCGGTGACGAGTCGCGGGTGGCAGCCGCAGCGTGGCGGGCGGCGGCCTGGCTGTTCGCCGCGGGCGCGGCTGTCGCGATCGTTCGCTGGCTGGCGGTCCGCCGCCGGTTCGAGCAGCGGATCCGGATGACACCCGAAGAGTTCGCCGAAGAGGCGAAGAGCGCCCAGGCCGATCCCAAGGTGCGGCTGCTTCAGCAGCAGCGCCGGCGTCAGCCGGCGGCCGGGGCGGCGTAGCCGTAGCGATCGAGAAACGGTTTGCAGCGGGCGGCGATCTCCGCGACGAGCCGCGGGTCGTGGCGGTAGGTGTTGGTGCGGTAGCGGCGCATCGACTCGGCCTGTCGTTCGAGGGCCGGGCGGACGCGGGCGAACTCGCCGAGGTCGAGCCGCTCGTAGCACTCCGCCAGCGTGCCGACCGGGTCGGCGACGAGGTCTTCGTACCGGACCTCGTGGAGCCGGTCGGCGGGGAGCGTGGCCCGGTCGCGTTCGAAGGCTGCGTGCATCTCCGCGAACGCGGCGAAGACATATTCCTCGAGCGATTCGCCCCGATCGACCTGCAGGGCCTGCACGTCGTACAGCGACTTCCAGAGCCGCAGGGTGGAGGGGATCACCACGAACGGATCGCGGACGACGTGGAGGAACCGCGACTCCGGGTACATGCCGGAGAGCACGCCGACGCGGGCGGTGTGCGGCGGGCTCTTGAGCACCGGCCGCCGGGGATCGCGGACCGCGAGCATGGCGAGAAATTGGCGGAGCGCGTGCTTCCAGCGGTCGAGTTCGGCCGGCGGGAGCGTCGCGAGGTCGAGGGCCTCCGGCCGCGCGGGGCTGCTCACCGGAAACGCGATCCGCCGGTAGCAGGAGGGCGCGCCGAGGCTCATGAGCGCAAACTCGTCTTCCTGCGGGCGGTCCCAGCCCGCGGCGACATCATCCATCGGCCGCTTCGACGGGATCATCCAGCGCAGGGCCTGCGTCATCACGTCTTCGGTGAGGAGGAAGTGGCTCGGCGCGAAGCACTCATAGGTGTTGGGGCAGCAGAACCGGTCGTCGAGCATCGCCAGTTCGTGCAGCAGGGTCGTGCCGCTCCGCCAGTGCCCGATGATGAACAGCGGCGGCGGCGTGGTGGGCCGGTCGCGGAGTTGGCGGCGGAATCGCGCGTTCGACAGCGCGCCCATCAGCGAGTTGAAGCCGGTCATCAGCGACACGGTGATCGCCAGGCCAAGCTTCATGAAGTGCACGCGATAGCCGTGCTCGCGAAGCAGGCCGAACCAGACGCCAGCCGGCATGCCGTGCCAGAACCTCGGGCTCCACCACGGATAGGCGTGAAACTCGCTCTTCTTGGCGGCCGCGGGCGTGGTGGGGGATTTCGACACGGGAGGCGATTCGGGGTGGTGATCGGGGGGCCTGACTCCTGCTGCCGGCCCCGACCGCGGCAATAGTAGCGGAAACGGCTGGAGCGCATCGTGCACGGATTCGCCCGCGGCCTTACGGCCGGTCGGCTTTCTCTGTCCAAGCCCAACGCCGTGAGGCGTGGGGCGAATCGCCAACAGACGCCGCGTTCAGCATGGCCTGCCCGCGGCCTTACGGCCGGTCGGCTTTCTCTGTCCAAGCCCAACGCCGTGAGGCGTGGGGCGAATCGCCAACAGACGCCGCGTTCAGCATGGCCTTGCCGCGGCCTTCCGGCCGGTCGGCTTGCACTCTACCGGGCGGTGCCGCTCAGTCCGCTGGCGAGCCGGCGGGGCCGCGACTGGTCGGCGAGCATCCCATCCATGGCCGCAGCCATCTGGGCCGATGCGGCCGATCCAGTGGCTCGGAATCGTTCGGTGCCGGTGGGGTCGAGAATGATCACCGTGGGGAATGCCTGCACCCCGAACTGCCGGCAGGTGTCGGCATGACGGTCGGCATCGACGGCCGCGCAGACGAAGCGGCGCGAGAGTCGCACCACCCGCGGGTCGGCCACCGCGGCCTGCACGAGTTCGCCGCTCCAGCGGCACCAGCTCGCCCGGAAGACGACGAGCATCGGCAGGCCGGTCTCCGCGGCTCGCCGGGAGCCGGCCTCATAGCCGTCCACATAGTCGATCGCAGGGGTCGCCGGCGGAATGACGGCGCCGTGTCCGATGAGGCCGCCGGCAGGACGCGACGGAGCCGCGGCCCACCACCGTCCATCGCCGCCGCTGGCGGCCTGTTCGTCGCGCACGGTGCAGCCCGCGACCGCGGCCGCGAGGGCCAGGGCGAGGGCGGCGGGCACGAGGCTCGGCGACGGGAATGCCATGTCGGGCGGGGTGGTAGGTGGACCGCCGGCGGGCGACAAGCCCTGTTCCCATCGCGGCGGCAAGGTCGGGAAGCGGCGGGCTTTCGGCAGGATTCAATCCGCCTGTCGATCCGCGGCCGGGCACGCTACCGTCCGTCCGAGTCTGCACCGCTCGATTCCGAGATGTCGCCACCACGCTCCGCAGCGATTCCCTTGGCCGTCGCGATCCTCGTCGCGACGTCGGGGACGGGGTGCAGGCTCGTGCAGCGGCGCGGGCCGGTTGCGCCGGAGGTGGCGGAGTCTCGACGGCTGTGCAACGAGGGCCTTTCGGCAGCCGATCGCAGCGACCTCGTGCGTGCCGAGGGGCTGCTGGAGCGGGCCGTGAAGAGCTGCCCCAACGACATCGAGGCGCGCCGCCACTATGCCGACGTGCTCTGGAAGCGCGGCGAGCGGATGGAGGCCGTGAAGCAGATCAACGAGGCCCTGCGACTCTCGCCCGAGGATGCCGCGCTCTGCGCGGAGGGCGGGGCGATGTATCTCGAGATGGGGCTCTTCGACGACGCCGACCGGCTGGCCCACGAGGCGGTTCGCGTGGCGCCGGGGTCGGCCGAAGCCTGGCACCTGCGTGGGCAGGTGTCGCTTGCGCGTGGCCAGGCGGAGCCCGCGCTCGCCGACTTTCACCGGGCGCTCGCGATCGATCCCGTCGATCGCAGCGCGCTGCTCGACACGGCGGAGGCCTACCGGCGGCTCGACCGCCCGCAGCGGGCGCTGGCCACGCTGGCGGTCCTCGGCGAGACCTACGGTCCGGGGCAGACGCCCGCCACCGTGCTCACGCTCGAGGGCCTGGCGCAGGAGGCGCTCGGCCGGCCGGCCGATGCGATCGACAGCTACCGCACCGCAATCGCCCGCGGCGGTGCGGCCGGGGATGCGGCCGAGCGGTTGGCTGCCCTGGAGCGAGGCGCCGTCGAGGCGACCGCCGCGCGGTCGGCGGCCCCGACGCGGCGGTGAGCGTCACTCGCCGGTGGTGGTGCGGCCGGTGAGCAGATCGAAGGCGGCGATCGACGGCACGAGCAGCGCGAGCGTGGCGAAGCCGTAGGCCGCGAGCACGACGAGCAGCACCTGCAGGCTGCTCCCCTGGAGGAAGCTGGTGATCGCCACGAAAGTGAGCGCCGGCAGCAGGGCCGACGTCCAGCCCACGGCCGGCGACGGGTTGCGGGCCGAGAGCGCCGCATACAGCCCGACGGCGCCCCCGACGATCGCGGCGAGGAACGGCGCGAGCTGCAGTTCGAAGCTGCCGCCGAAGGCGACCATGATCCGCATCGCCGTGGCCACGCCCACGAACAGGAAGGCCACGATGCCGAGCGCCACCCCGATCGCCCGCCGGGAGGCGATGTGCGACAGCCCGGCGTAGACGCCGAGGACCGCGGCGAAGAACGTGAGCACGGCGAGGCCGAGGGCGAGTTCCCCGCCGTGTTCCGGCGTGGCGATGCCCAGGGGGACGAGGGCCAGGCAGAGGCCGATCGGGAGCACCACCATGTCGGCGGCCGACCCGAGCACGCCGAGGATCTTTCCCCAGACGAACTCCTTCGGTTCCAGGTCGCTGACGAGCAGCAGGTCGAACGTGCCGCGGTCGCGTTCCGTGGTCACGCTGGTGACGGCCAGCGCCGTGATCGCCAGCAGGCTCGCCACCACCATCGGCACCACGGCGGCGGCGATCCCCAGCCGGTCGGGCCGCGGCGCCCTGGCCTGCGCCACGATCCCGGCGACCGCCGCGGCGAAGAGCAGCAGCCAGGCGATCCGCACCGCGAGCATCGCCCGGCCGTGGGCGCGGGTGCGGAGTTCCCGCCAGAGGACGGGATTCGCCCAGACGGTCCGCGGCTCCCGCCTCGCGCCGGCCGCCGTGCCGCCGGCCTCGTCGGCGAACTTCGGCCGCACCTGCACCCGCGTGTTCCAGGCCCGGGCTCGCGCGATCGCCCAGCCGGTCGCGATCGTGGCGATCGCGCCGCACGAGCCGAGGAACGGCCCGAGCACGCCGCTCCCGTCGGGAGCCAGCGCGGCGAACAGACCGCGGATCGGCGAGATCGCCGCGGCCAGCTCACCGCCTCGTAGCGCGGCCACCGCCTCTCCCGCAGCCAGCCAGGCCACGATCGCGAACAGCGTGATCGCCAGCGACTGGAAGGTCGTGTCGCGCCAGAACGCGACTGCGTTGGCAATCGCGGCGGCCGTCGCCGCCGCCGCCGCAGTCACCAGAAAGGCCCGCGCCATCTGGGCGGGCGTCGCGCCGCCGAAGGCCGTGGCGAGTGCGAACACGGGCACGGCCGCCACCAAGAGGAGGCCGGTGCGAAGCAGGCTGCCGGCAAGCTTGCCGAGCACGAGCTGGGCGTCGTCGAGTCGGCTGACGAGGAGCAGTTCGAGCGTCTTGCGGTCCTTCTCCACCCCCACCGCCACCACGCTCGTCAGCGCCGCCGACATCATCGCCAGGGCGAGCTGGAGGGGGCCGAGGATCCGCAGCAGGGTGCCGCCAAACCGGGCGGTGTCGCCCACGGTGGTGATCGGCCGGGTGCCCGACACGAGCAGCCAGCAGGTGGCGATGATCCCCAGGAGCGTGCCGGCGTAGACGGCCCGGGCTACGAACAGGCCCCGGGCCCGTGGGGCCACCATCACCTCCCGTTCGCAAACCGCTCCCAGAAACATCGCTCGCCGCCGGATTTGGCCGGCCCATGGAAAAGGGGAAAATCGACGGATAGAGTAACGCATCGAGCAGGTTCAGGGATTTTCCGGCGGATCCATCCGCGTTTTCAGCACCCCTCCATTCACTCATCCATTGAGGAGTTTTCGAGCATGGACTACGGCTTCAGGTTCACGTTCCGTCGCCTGCTGGTCGCCATGGTGGCCGGCGTGGTCGCGGTAGGCGGCGCGGCGGCGCACGCCCAGATCACCGCCCAGGCGCTGATCGGCAACGCGGTCTCCGACGATGCCATGGACAAGGAGATCACCAACGCGATCGCGCGGTTTCGCGACCGCGACATCGACGGCTGCCGCGCGATCCTGGAGCGGGCCAAGAGCAACAACCCCAAGCTGCCC
>JBBAVQ010000031.1:0-17038 GCA_040397625.1 Pirellulales bacterium
AACCGCATGTCGATCTCGCACTGCCCCGCCGTGGCCACCTCGTGGTGCTGGGCCTCGACGTCGATCCCGCAGTGGATCATCGTCTGCATCATCTCGTTGCGGACATCCATCAGCTGATCGGACGGGGCGCAGGGGAAGTAGCCCTCCTTGTGCCGGAGCTTGTAGCCGAGGTTTGGGCCCTCGGCGCGGCCGCGGTTCCACTCCGCCTCGGCACTGTCGAGGTGGAAGTAGCCCTCGTGGGCGTTCTGGTCGAAGCGGACGTCGTCGAACACGAAGAACTCGGCCTCGGGGCCGATGAAGCAGGTGTCGGCGATCCCGGTGGACTTTAAATAGTTGACGGCCTTGCGGGCGATGTTGCGCGGGTCGCGGGAGTAATCCTCCCTCGTGATCGGGTCCTGCACCATGCAGATCATCACGAGCGTGGGAATCGATGCGAACGGATCGACGAAGGCGGTCGTGGGCTCGGGGACGAGCAGCATGTCGCTCTCGTTGATCGCCTGCCAGCCGCGGATGCTCGAACCGTCGAAGCCGAGGCCGTCGGTGAAGGTGTCTTCCTCGAGCTTTGCGACGGGAATCGTGAAGTGCTGCCAGGCTCCGAGGAAGTCGGTGAACCGCAGATCGACGGCCTTCACTTCCTTCTCGCGGCACATCGCGAGGATTTCGCGGGGTTTCATGCGGATACCTCGGGCCTCGAAACGGGAAAGGGGCGGCAGGCCCGTCGTGGCCTGCCGCCCCAGTCTACCGTGGAAGGGCGTTGCAGATTGGCTCTGTAGCCTCGTGACTGACTATCGCTTCGGCCGGATGGCCTCAGACGTCAAACCAACCGCAACGGCAACCAGGGGAACATTGGAGGAGTGAAGGATGATCGTTCGGCAACCGCCAACTCAGCCGACGTCGGCGTCATTCTTGCCCTTGTTGCCGCGACGGCAGATCACTCCGATGGCGAGCGATGCGGCTCCGAGGAGGGCGTAGGTCGAGGGCTCCGGCACGACCGGGATCAACGCTCCGACCTGATTACCCGTCACGCCATCGATCGTGTACTGAAAGGTGCTACGGTAGTTCCCGTAGCCGAGGACGTTGGCGTTGGCATTGCCCGACACGCCGAACGTCTTCCAGTTTTCATTGATCATCGACGACACGCTCCCGGAGTTCACCATGTCGAGCGGGAAGGCCCATGGCTGGTTGAACCAGCCGGGAACGCAGGGAAGGCCATCGGGGCTGGTCGCATATGGCGAGGTGCCGTTGGCAGCACCGTTACCGGGATCGTACGAGGTGGCAAGTGTCGGCGAACGAACGAGGCTTACCGTGCCGGCGATACGGGCCGGGGCACACGTGATCAGCGTCCATGAGCCCGCCGGCAGCGTCTTTTGGTTTGCGAGTCCCGTGGCTCCCGACGCAATCGCCGACGTCGGCGAAGTGCCCGTCGCGTAGGTGAGCGGCCCGGCGGTGCTACCGGTCGTATTCACGGTGCCAGTGGTGTAGGTGAAGTTGAACAGCGAGAGGTTCCAGCCCTTCGGGTCGATCTGCAGTTCGCCGGTCTGGGTGTTAAAGTAGGCAACCGCTCCGGCCAGGCCGTTCGCCGTGCCGCTGGAGCGGATCGGAAGGGCCGTGCCGGTGGCGACTGCCGACCACGGGAGACCGCTGGGGGTCGTGCCCGACGTGGGCGGCTGAACGAAGACGGCCGCGGATGCCTGAAGGGCCAAGGCGAGCACGGCGACAACTGCGAGGTTGATACGACGGATAGACATGATTGAGGTTCCTGATTGACTTCCCCCGGCGGGGTCACGCCCGCCAGCACAATCCAGAACATGCAAATGCCGTGCCGCGACTCACCAGGATGGTGATTTCAGATCGCTGAAAGGCCTCGAGGACGATTTTCTCTCAGGAAAACCATGTTTCCTCCATCACCGAACCCCCTCGACTGAGCCGTCATTCACAAAAAATCACACGGTTCGATTTCGCAGATTTGGCGAAATGATTTCACCAAAAATGCGAAATGGATTCGCAGTACTGGCGAAACCCGTTCGCCATCGTGGTGAAACTGGACCGCGGTCAGGCCGGCCGAGCCGGGGCCTGGAGGGCGGCACATGTGCCGCCGCCAAGCCGGAGGACGATGGCAGTGGCACCGCTGCCGAGTTCGATTTCCACGGCTGTTTCCTGCCCGTTTTCGTTCTTTCCAGCTTCTTGGCCCTTCTCCCGCAGCCGACAGGTGCCGGCTTCGATCCGGCGGGCCCGCCCCCGCCCGCCCGACACGGGCCCGTCGAGATGGTCGAGCCACGCCAGGCGATGGGGGGCAATCTCCACGGCCTTCACGGCGGGGCCATCTGGATGCGGCACGTCCGACAGTCGCCACGTCCGGCAGCGCTCGCCATCCTCCACGAGGAGATCGATGTGTCTGCCGGTCGGATCGTCCGGGGCGCCTGTGTGTTCAAGCAGGGCAAAACGTCGCATGGAACCGGCCCAGACCAGTGAGGCGTGAATCGCTCTCGGACGACGCTTGGATCGAATCGAAGGTCAGTAGTCGGCCGACTGTGACTGCGATCCGCCAAGCGTGAGGGGCTTGGGCCGGTGGCGGACCGCCCGCCGGGCATTCTCGTCGCGCAGCCGTTCAACGGCCGCTTCGAGGCTCATCGCCCCGAGATCACCATCCACCCGGTCGCGGAGGCTCACCGTGCCGGCCGCCTCGTCCCGCGGGCCGCACACCACCATCATCGGGATCAGTTCCAGCTGGGCCGTGCGGATCTTGGCTCCGAGTTTCTCCGCCGCGAGGTCCACGCCGACCCGCAGGCCCGCGGCCTCGAGTCGGGCCTTCACCTGATGGGCATAGCCCTCGCTCTTCTCGCTTACGGGAATCACCCGCACCTGCTCGGGGGCCAGCCAGAGCGGAAACGCTCCGGCAAAGTGCTCGATAAGCACCCCCACGAACCGTTCCATGCTCCCCAGGGGCGCCCGGTGGATCATCACAGGCTGGTGCTTGGCGTTGTCGGCCCCGATGTATTCGAGATCGAACCGCTCCTTGCTCGGCAGGTTGTAGTCGAGCTGCACCGTGCCGAGCTGCCACTCGCGGCCGAGCGAGTCGTTGATCACGAAGTCGATCTTCGGGCCGTAGAAGGCCGCCTCGCCCGGCTCGGGCTCGCAGCCTGGCAGGTTCATGCGGCGGGCCACGCGCTCGATCGCCGCCTCGGCCTCGTCCCAGCGTTCCGGAGGGCCCACGTACTTGTCGCTCGCGGGGTCGCGAAAACCCAGCCTGACCCGGAAGTTGTCGAAGGCCAAACTCTCGAGGACTTTCAGCGTGAAGTTGATGCAGCCCTCCACTTCCTGCTCCACCTGCTCGTGGGTGCAGAAGATGTGGGCGTCGTCCTGCGTGAAGCCCCGCACCCGCGTCATGCCGCCGAGTTCGCCCGACTGCTCGTAGCGGTAGACCGTGCCGAACTCGGCTAGCCGCAGGGGGAGATCCTTGTAGCTGTGGGGCCGCGCCTTGTAGATCATCGTGTGGTGCGGGCAGTTCATCGGTTTGAGCAGATACTGCTCGTCGTCGCTCATCACGATCGGCTTGAACTGGCTGTCGGCGTAGTAGGGATAGTGACCCGAAATCTTGTAGAGATCGACCTTGCCGATGTGGGGCGTGTAGACCGGCTGATAGCCGCGGGCGGCGAGCTCCTCCCGCACAAAACTCTCGAGCGTGCCGCGGAGAACGGCCCCCTTCGGCATCCAGAGCACGAGCCCCGACCCAACCAGCGGGCTGGTGGTGAAGAGGTCGAGCTGCTTGCCGAGCACGCGGTGGTCGCGGCGGCGGGCTTCTTCCAGCGCCGCCAGATGGGCGTCGAGGTCGGCCGGCGAGAACCAGGCGGTGCCGTAGAGCCGCTGAAGCTGCGCGTTGTTGGCGTCGCCCTTCCAGTAGGCACCGGCGATGTTGGTGAGCTTGAAGGCGCCGATGCAGCCCGGGCTCGGCACGTGGGGGCCGCGGCAGAGGTCGACGAACTCGCCCTGGCGGTAGAAGGAGAGGGAGGGATGCGCGGCGAGGCCGGTTTCGATGTGCTCGGCCTTGAGCGGCTGATTGAGGCCACGGATGATCTCCGCCGCCTTTTCTCGCGGCACCTCGACCCGTTCAAAGGCCTCGTCGGCCTCGATGATCCGCTGCATTTCGGCCTCGATGGCCGGCAGGTCTTCGTCGGTGATCGGGCGGGAGGCCCGCATGTCGTAATAGAAGCCCTCGCCCACCGTCGGGCCGAAGGCGAGTTCGACCCCTTCGAAGAGCCGCATCACCGCCCGGGCCATGACGTGGGCCGCGGAATGCCGCATCACCGGGAGCGCCCGGGCATCGCCTGCGTAGAGGGGCTCCAGATCGACCGTGCCGGCGGCCGGCAGCGGGGCGTCGAGGCCCACGGTCTTGCCGTCGAGCATCGCTGCGATGGGGCGGCCCCGGCCCTCCTGCGGGCCGCTTGTGCCGGTCGATCCGCTGCCGAGAACGTCGGCGACGCGGGCGGGAGACTCACACGGGCGGACCGTGCCGTCGGAGAGGCGAACGTTGAGCATGGTGCAAAAGCCCGCTGCAAGGAGATTTTTCGGGGGAAAACCGGAGCGTATCCGCCCTGTCGAGCAGGGGGCAAGCGGAGATGGTGGTTTCTCGCCGCCCGGCCTGTCGTCGCTTGACTCGCCCCAGTTTGGGCGCGAGACTCCTCTTTGGCACGATGAAGAGACCGCTTCGTGCCAGCACGGGCGATTAGCTCAGTTGGTTAGAGCACCAGCTCGACAAGCTGGGGGTCATAGGTTCGAGTCCTATATCGCCCATTTCTGGCTTCCCGCGGCTTACGACGCCCTCCGCCGCGTCGGGCTCCGCGCCGGCTTGGCATAGCCGTTGTCGATGAACCACTGCCAGGCCGCCTCGACCGACTCGGCGAGCGGGCGGATCTTATAGCCGAGCTCCGCGATGGCTCGGTCGCTGGAGTAGTGCTGGCACAACAGCGACATGCGGGCGGCGGCCGAATTGAGCGGCCCTTCCCGGCCGACGCAGCCGGCGATCAGGTCGCCGACGCGGCCCGCGAATCGCACCACGCGGAGCGGCGCCTCGCCCCGTGGTGGGCGGCAGCCGGACACCTCGGCAAACAGCGTCCAGGCGTCGATGAACCGGAGGTGGTGGCCGCCGAGGATGTAGCGCCGCCCCGGCGATCCCTTCACCATCGCCGCGATGATCCCGGCCGCGATGTCGCGAGCGTCACCGAAGTGCTGGGAGCCGGGGGGCGCGAGCAACCCTCGCCCGGCCGCCACCTCCAGGAGCATCCGGCCGCTCGACGGCTTCCAGTCCCAGGGCCCGAGCATGAAGACGGGATTGAGGATCACCGCGTCGAGGCCGCGGGCCACCTCGTCGAGCACGACCTTCTCTGCTTCGCGCTTGGTGATGACGTAGGGGCATTCGATCGTGTTGCCAAAGGGAATCTCCTCGTTGGCGGGGGTGGTGTTGCCGGTCAAACCCAGGGCGTTGACGCTCGACACATGGACCAGCCGCGCCCCTTCCCGCCGCGCCGCCTCGGCCACGAGGCGGGTGCCCTCGACATTCACCCGCCGCATCTCGGCGAGCCGGTGCCAGCCGACATGCACCATCGCGGCCGAGTGGATCACCACGCGGGCTCCGGCGACGGCCCGCCGCACGGTCTCCGGGTCGGTCACGTCGCCGACGGCCCGCTCCACGTTGACGCCGGCGAACTCCCGTTCGCCCGACCGCCCGCGGAGGAGTGTCCGCACCCGGCGGCCCTGGTCCGCGAGCATCCGGATCACGTTATTTCCCACCAGGCCCGTGCCGCCCGTCACCAGGCAGTCGATGGCCGGAGAGCCGCCGTGTCGCGTTGCTTCCACGAGAATCACCCTTTCCTCGAGATGCCGCCGAGTGTCCAGTCGGTCATCCGCACCCGGACCGGCCGGCGGCGACGGACGAACTTTTCCCCGACGACCGTCGTACAGTTGGCAGAACCGTCCGCCGACATGGAGGTGCGCGCATGAACCGTGAAGACCTCGTCTCGCTGTGCGAGCTGTTTGCTGGCCGCCGTGGCCTCGTGCACGGGCGTGTCCGGGTTGATCTGGACCCTGCGGCCGTCGATCCCGTGCCGGAGATCCTGCGGAGTTTTCGGCGGGCCGAAATCTCCGAGAGCGAGAAAAACGCCTTGCTCGCCCTGGTCTGCGACACCGACGAGGAGGACGTGCTGGGTGAAGAGGCCTGTGTTCTCGATCCGTTCGCCGACGAGCAGGCCTCGCCGGGCGACGACGACTGACGGCGCTCGGCATGATCGATCGGCTGGCATGTGGCTGCCCGTCAGGCTTGGCCGCGCATCGACAGGCTCTTGACCGTCAGTACCGCGCCGGCAGACATCAGAGCCAGCCCCAGCCACCGTGGCGGCTCCACGACCTTGCGGAGCGGGGCCGCCTGCCAGGCCGCCACCTGCGGCCCGCCTCCCATTCGCGCCGCGACGAACGTGCTCGACTTCTCGTTGAGGGTGAACGACTGGACCATCCGAAACTGGATGCCCGCGAAGAAGAGGAGCAGGCCGGCGAGCAGGAGATGCTGGCGGGTGGGTTTCATGATGCTCTGATCATCGAATCGAGCCCGCCCCACCGTGTACCGCATGTTCCCAGGATGCGGTTGAAATGGATGTTCCGGGTGCGAGGCCCCCCTTTCAGACGCTCTTCCAGCCGGTGGCAGGGGGGGTGGGGCTGATAAACGGGGCAAGCCGCCATGGACACTGCGGAAAATTACTGTGGAACCGGTCGTGCCGAGGACGATGAACCTGTCGATCGTGATGGTTATTCCGCATCCGATCGACCCGCAACCGAGAGAGGCCGACCGTGACCGCTCGCCTGAACTACCGACTGATTGCTCTCATGACCCTGGCCGCCTGGAGCAGCACGTCCGCTCCAGCCCTGCGTGCCGCCGACGGGTTTGACGCCGCCGCCGTGCCGGCGGTGCTGTCGGACGGCGGTGACGCGGCCCCCGAGGCCATGATCATCGACGACCGAATCATGCTCGACCCTGACGCCGACGGTGGATCGCTCTCCGGCGAGGTCGAATCGATCCTCGCCGACGGGGCGAGGGTGGAGGGCACAGGCACTCCGATCGTTGAATCGGTGGCCGAGTCGGCTGGCGAGCCCCGGATACTCGACGTCTCCTCGCAGGGCCTCGACGGCATGCTGATGGACGACTTCAACGTCGATGAGATGCCCTACGAGGCCAGTTCAGGCCGCTGGTTCTGGAACGGCGGATGGTATGTCGGCGGCGAATCGCTGTGGATGGAACGCAGCCGCGAGATTCGCACACCGATCGCCACGGACACCGTTCCGCTGCCCTATCGATTGGGCCTTAAGTTTCCCCAGTACACGACGTGGGCGAATCCGTTCAACGTCGCTCCGGGTGCTCGAGTGACGATCGGCAAGTCGCTTGGTCGCGACTACCTCGACCGGGATCGGGCCTTCGAGTTCGTCTATTACGGCGGCCTGGCCTGGAACAATCACTCCGGCTTCAACTCCCTCGGTGGGCGAGGCTTCGAAACCCCCATGGGTTATAATGCCCCAGGTTTCAACGGTGCTGGTACCTACGACACCTGGTTCCGCTCCGACCTCAACAGCTGGGAGTGGAACTACAAGCTCCGCCGCCGGCTCGGCCGCGATCAGATGGTGATGTCGCCCGGTGGCAACTGGACCCGGCACGCCGAACGCGGCTGGCTCCCGTCGCTGATCACGGGCATCCGGCTGGCGAATACCACCGAGTACTTCCGAATCCTGAGCAGTAATCCCGTGGCCGGGACACCGTCTGGCACGCAGTTTGGCGGCGACTACGTGATCAACACGGACAACTGGCTCCTGGGCCTCAACATCGGCGGCGAACTGATCAGCCAGAACGAGTTCTACTACTGGGGCCTCCGCGGGCGTGCCGCACCGTGCATCGCCTTCGACAGCATGAGCCAGGAGGCCTACGGCATTAACACCACCGGCTCGCCCACGCGGCCTGACGGGCAGCCCTTTGCCCAGGGTGCCTTCTCGTTCACCGAACAGGCCAACCAAACCACGGCCGGATTCATCGGTGACCTGACGCTCCTGGCCGGCTGGCAGATCAATCCCAACTTCTCGCTCCAGGTCGGCTACGACTTTCTCTGGATAGCCGGCATTGCCTCCTCGGTGAAGCAGTTCAACCTCGATCAGCGTAGTTCCGGTGTGATCAACACCGGCGGACAGACCTTCGCCAACGGCTTGTCGTTCGGCTTCAACGGCTCGTGGTGATTCGACCCTGGCGAGCGTTGCCGGCGTGACGTTCGCCGGTTACGCCGCGGCGATCACCACGGCGACGGCTTGGCCGGTGGTGCAGACATTCACCGCGATGGCGGTGGCGGGCCGGCCGGTGAGTGGCTCGCCGCGGACCACGTTGACCGGACAGGCAGGGTCGGGCGTCTGGTAGTTCCGCGTGGGCGGCACCACGCCTGCGCCCAAGGCGAGCAGGCTCGCCATCAGTTCCACCACGCCGCCCCCCGCCCCGAGATGGCCGAAGGCGGCCTTTGGCGCGGTGACCGGCACGTCGCCGAGTTCAGCGGCGATCGCGGTTGCCTCGGCCCGGTCCATCTCGACCGTGGAGAGCCCGTGGGCGTTGACGTGGCCCACCTCGGCGACCGTGAGCCCGGCCCCCTCCCGGGCCGCCCGGAGCGCCTGCCGCAGCGAACTGCCGCTGAAGCCGTGCCAGCGGGCGCGGGGTTCGCAGCGGGATGCCGTGGCCAGCACTCGGCCGAGGATCGTCGCGCCGCGCCGTTCCGCGTGGCGGCGGGATTCCAGCACGAGCGTGCCGGCGCCCTCGCTGTTGACGAGGCCGTCGCGGTCGAGGTCGAAGGGCCGCGAGGCTGCTTCAAAGTCGTCGCCGCGGTGCGAGAGCTGGGCGGCACCCCGCGCCACCATCGCCGTGGGATGGAGCCGGCAGCCGGTGCCGCCTGCGAGCATCACATCGGCCCAGCCGCGGCGGATCACGCTCGCCGCCTCGGCAATCGCCAGAAGCCCAGAGACGTCGCCGAGCACGATCGAGTTGTTGGGGCCACGGGCGTCGTGGGCGATCGCCACGTGCGACGCCGTCATGTTGGGCAGGTGCTTGAGGAGCCAGAGGGGATGCACCTCCTGCTGGATGGCCTCGGCCCAGCGCGAGTAGTCGAACCGGCCATCAACAACCGAGCGGCGGTACGTGCCCTCGAGGTCCTCGATGTCGGCGTAGATCATGTCGCTGCCGAAAACGATACCGAATCGTTCTGGGGCGACGGTGCCTGCGGCGAGCCCCGCATCGGCAATCGCCAGGTCGGTGGCGGCAAAGCCGAGCTGGATGTCGCGGCTCATCACCTTGAGGCTCTTGCGGGGCCGCACCGCGAGCTTGGGATCGAAGTCGACGATCTGGCCGCCGAACCGGACCGCCAAGCCGGAGGCGTCGAAGCTCGTCAGTGGCCGGATGCCACTGGTGCCGGCGACGATGGAATCCCAGAACACCGCGCGGCCGATGCCGATCGGGCTGACGACACCGAGGCCCGTGATCACGATCTCGTCCGGCGAACTCATGCAGGTGACGCTAAACCAGCGGTGGCGTGGCGGGGAAGGGTGGCTCGTGAATCCGGGGGATCAATGTGAACCGTGGCCGGGTGAACCGTGGCCGGGTAAACCTGGGCCGGCATGGGACGGATGCAGTTCCCGCCACTGTCGCGGCGGCATCGGCTGCGGGTCGGCCCAGAGACCGCGTCGGGCGCGACGGGCGGCCGACTCAGCGGCGATCAGATCGTCGTCCTCGGCGAACCCTGTGAACGCCCAGGCCCAGCCCTCGGCCACCATCTCCCGGTTGAGGTCGCGGGCGTCGAGGCGGAGCGTGCCGAGCACCCGGCCATGCTGGTCGCGGGCGTCGCCCTCCACCCGCACGATGCCGCCGGCGAGTTTGGCCACCAGTGCCGCCCGCGACTCGCGGCCCTTCGGCTGATCGAGTTCCGGGGCGTCGATTCCCACGAGCCGCACCCGCACCTGCCGCCCTTCGGTGTCGAGGCAGGTGACGGTGTCGCCGTCATTGACCATCTCGATCCGCCAGGCCTGCCTGCCCTGGGCGTCGGTGGCCGGGCAGAATGGAGTCGAGGCGGCGACGACCGCCGACAGCACCGCCGCGGCCACTGCGTACGAGGCACGGAGCCGGCGCGGCATGCCCCTTGGCGGCGGCGGAAGCACGAACCGGCGGGCCGACGCCCTCATGTCATTCCCCTGCCGCCGCCGGCTCTACCGCGGCCTTCACGACGGTGATCTGACCCGGTTCCTCGACCACGATCTGGGGGCGACCATCGCGATCCTCAATCACGCCGCGGACGCGGATCGTCGCCTTCTCGAAATGCTCGGCGGGGCTCTCGATGCCGTCGGCCCTCAGCCGGTCGAGCCCGCCCTTGAAGATCACGACGGTGAAGTTCTTCTCGTCGCGGTGGTCGCTGCAGGAGTTGAGGAAGCAGACCGCCTTGCCGGGCAACTTGCGGGCGGCCTCGACGACGAACTCGATCATGCACTCCTCGCCGGCGTGGGCGAGCGCGTCGGCCGAGTCGATCACCGGAGCGGCCGGCTCAGCGACGGCGGTGTCGGCAACGCTGTCCGCGGCGCTGGCATGCCGAACCACGACGAGAAGGCAGGCAAGCAGGATCGATGACGCAATGCGACACATGGGACGGTCTCCTCGGGGGAACACCCATCGTACCCCGGCAGCGCAGACCCGTCTTCGCGAAATCCGGCGGCGGGCCGGGACGATTCTGCTGGCCAACGGCAGCAGAGCCGACACTCGGCGGCCTCGCCCCGTTGCTTCCGCCGTCCCCAGCGTGAGGGAGGTCTGGTTTCTGCCTAGGCCGCGGTGACGCCGTGGCTCTCGCCGAAGTAATACTTCTTGGCGTCGGGGTGGTTGAGAACCTCGTCGGCCGTGCCGTGGCAGAGCACCTTGCCGGCGCGGATCACGTAGCTGCGGTCGGTGATCGCCAGCGTTTCACGCTCGCGGTGGTCGGTGATCAGGATCGAGATCCCGTCGTCGCGAAGGCCGCGGATGATCTTCTGGATCGAGTGGATGGTGACGGGGTCGATGCCGGTGAACGGCTCGTCGAGGAGGATGATCCGCGGTTCGGTGATCAGGCAGCGGGCGATCTCGAGCCGCCGCTTCTCGCCGCCCGAGATGTAGTGGGCCTTCGAACGGCGGATCTTCACGATGTCGAACTGTTCGAGAAGTTCCTCGCACCGCTTGCGGCGGACCTTCGGGGCCATGCCGATCAGCTCCATGATCGCCAGCAGGTTCTGCTCGACGGTGAGCTTTCGGAACACGCTCTGCTCCTGGGCGAGGTAGCCCATGCCCCCGTCGCGGGCCCGCTTGTACATCGGCCAGTCGGTGATCTCCTCGTCGTCGAGGAGCACGCGGCCGGAGTCGGGGATTACGATCCCGCAGGTCATCCGGAAGCTGGTGGTCTTGCCGGCGCCGTTGGGGCCGAGCAGGCCGACGATCTCGCCGGCCTCGACGTGGAAGTCAACGCCGTCGACGACGCGACGGCGACCGTAGTTCTTGACGAGGCCTTCGACGCTCAGAAGCGACATCCGTGCCACTCCTTCAGGGCGGGGCTGGTGCGGGCGGCCTGCCGGGCCGCTCTAGCGCACGAACCGCATCCTCCCGAAGTTGGGCCACGAGGGCAATCGCAAATCCCAGCCGCGGAATCGCAGCGGAACGCTCCAGGAGGCCGGGACGGCATGCGGCCAGAAGACCACGAGAGCCTTGCCAATGAGGAGCCGTCGGTCGACGTGGTGGCCGTCGAGCCAGAGGCGGCTGTCCTTGCTGGCGGCGGAGTTGTCGCCCAGCATCAGATACTGCCCGTCGGCGAGCGGGAACTCGAGTGCCTCGTCTTCGATCACCCGGCCGTTGCCCTCGACGTCGACGGCGGCGATGTAGAAGAGGTCTCGGAGCAGGCGCAGGCTCGAAACCCGCACATCGGCGTCGGTGACGGTGATGCCCGCGGGCGCGAGATCGCTGGGGTCGGCGGACCCGGGCGCGGCGCTGCTCGTTTCGACGGCGGGCGGCTCGGTGGGGAGCGGCCGCGACCAGGCAGTCGGCGCGTCGAATGCGATCCGCCGGCCGTCGACGAAGAGCGAGAGCTCGTCGTCCACGTTGGCAAACTGAATCCGCCACGAGCCGCGGCCGCGGACGGGCGTGGCCGCGGTGGCCGGCGTCGTGCCGCCGGGCACGGCGAGGCTCGCCCGGCCGTCGGCGAGATCGATCTCGACGCGATGCCGCTCTTTGCCTTCCACGAGGTCGAGCGCGACGCGGCCAGACGTGGAGCGGCTCTCGAGGACGCAGGCCACCGCGAGATCGCCGACGGCATGGAGCCGCGTGGGCTGCGTGTTGTAGGGCTGGAAGTCGTCCACTGGCTTGGGCGAGGGCGGCGCAGGGCGACCGCCGGCGCGGATCGTCCGCCAGTCTTCGAAGGCCGGCACGAGATGGCGGTAGCGGAGCGCGGCCGAGGCGGTGCCGCTGCACGCGGCGGAGAACGAACGGCCGTCGTCGTCGGTCGTCCAGCGGCAGCCGGTCGCCTCCGGCGCCGACCAGTCGGTCCAGGCCGTCGGCCAGCCGGCCTTTGCGAGTTCGGGCGACACGCGGTCGGAGTCGCTCACGCATTGCAGCATCGCCAGCATCCGCTCGGGCGGCTTGCGGGCGATGGTCGCCGGGGCGTCTCCGCGAACCGTCCAGATGTCGCCGCCGGTGATCACGACCGTCTCGCCGGGGAGGCCGACGAGCCGCTTGATGTAGTTGGTCTTGGCGTCTTCCGGATACTTGAAGACGACCACGTCCCACCGCTCGGGCTCGGAGAAGTCGTAGGCGAACTTGTCCACCAGGATGCGGTCGCCGTTGAACGAGGGATACCGGGGATCGGGCTGGCCCGGTCGGATCGCCAGCGGGGTGTCGGCGCCGCAGTTGAAGCAGCGGGCCGCGGGCACGAGCCGATCCGGGCGGACGCGGCCGGCTTGTTCGTCCCATTCCTGGCTGGCCCCGACCTGAAACACCGCCCCGCACGACGGGCAGGCGAGATCCTTGTGGCGACCCATCAGGGTCGGGGCCATCGACCCGGTGGGGATCACGAATGCCTCCGCCTCGAAGGCCCGAAACAGCAGTGCGAGCGTGAAGGCCACGACGATCGATTCGATCGTCTCGCGACCGCCGGCGAGCGGGCTTCTGACGACATCGCCACGGCGGGTGCCGTCGGCGCGCCGGGGCTCGGCGCCGCGGTCGCGGGGATTGGGGCCGGCCATCGAGTCACTCCGAAGGATGGATCAGGGGCGGAGTCTACCTGTGCCGGCGGGGCCGGCTCAACGTCTCGTCGCCGCGAGCAGGTCGTTCACCGTCGCTGCGACGTCGGCGTACGTGAACGGCCTGCCGAGCGTGGTGACGGCGCGATCGTCGTCGTAGCGGATCGCGAGCGAACCGTCGGGCCTCCAGATGAAGACCGCCGGCACACCGGAGAGGTCGAGCTTGCGGAACATCGCGTCGGCCTCCTCCGTCGAGATCAGGTTGACGATTCGATCGGCCCCGACATGCTCGAGAAACTCGCGAACCGGCGGCACCGCCTCTTCGAACGCACCGATGCCCTCGTAGTCGAGCGACAGCGACAGGCAGACCACTCCGTCGGCATGAGTGGCCGCCAGGCGGACGAGCCCCGGAAACTCCCTCACGCACGGCGGGCACGAGGTGCTCCAGCAGTCGAGCACCACGACCTTTCCGCGGTGCCGCGCCACCTCCTCCATGAGGCCCTCGTGGTCCACGGGCGTCACCTCGAGGGCGACGTCGGCGGCGCGGGCCCAGGCGATCCCAGCCGCCGCCACGCCACCGAGCATTCCCAGGGCGGCGCGCCTCCCGCACAATCCCCAGACGCCCCTTGCGGGCCGGGAGCCTGCTGCCATGCCGCGATTCGAGCACATCCGTCACAAGCCTCCGGTGGTCCTCGCCGCGCCGCGGCAGCTGATCGTGGCCTGCGCCGTCATGCGGAGCCACATAAACCTCTCGCATATCGTACGGACCTGCGGCTGCTTTGGCATTCCGCGGGTGATCGCCTGCGGGGCCGCCGGCATCCATGGGCGGATCGCCCGCGATGGCGCCGAGTCGGTCGAGGTGGCGGTGCATCGCAGCCTGCCGCCGGTGCTCGACCGGCTCAAGGCAGAGGGCTACGAGATCGTGGGCCTCGAGCAGGCCACCCGGTCGGAGAGCCTGTTTACGTTTTCATTTGCGGCGAAGACGGTGCTCGTGATCGGCAACGAACGGTCGGGCCTCGATCAGGAGGAGCTCGATCGGCTCGACCGCGTCGCCGAGATTCCGATGGCCGGCATGCCGCACAGCCTCAATGCCGCCACGTCGGCGTCGATCGCGGTCTACGAATACTGCCGGCAGTGGCCGGTGGGAGGGGGAGCCCCGTGACACTCGTGGTCGGCACCGACGAGGCCGGCTATGGCCCCAACCTCGGGCCGCTCGTGATCGCCGCTACCGCGTGGGAAGCAGCGACCGATGCCAACGGCGTGGAGGCGGCGTTTGCAGCCGCGGCAGCCGTGATCGATGGGCTGTGGGGCGACTCCAAGCGGATCTTTCGGGGCGGGGCCGGATTCGCGGGGCTCGAGCGCGGCGCGCTGGCGGGGGTCGCGGCCTGCGGTGGCGGCGTGCCCGACCGATGGTCCGGCCTGCTGGCGGCGTTCGCCACGTGCGATGGTGAGCCGGCCGAGTGGGCGGAAACCGCGGAACGACTGCGGCTGCCACGCGAGATCAGCCGTGAGGACGCCGCTGCTGCTGCCGAAAAAGCCACGGCCACACTCGTCGGAAGCGGCCTGCGGCTCATTGCAGTTCGCTGCCGGCTCGTGCAGCCTCGCGAGTTCAACGCGCTGCTCGCCGCCGGCCTCAACAAGAGCGACATCCTCTCACGGGCCACGCTCGACCTCGCCGCGCCGCTGGTGACCGCTGCGGTCGGCGAGTCGGTCGTGTGGTGCGATCGGCACGGCGGCCGGCGCCGCTACGCACCGCTCGTGTCGCGGGCATTCGCCGCGCCGCTCGTGCAGGTGATTTCGGAGACGCCGGAATGGTCGGCCTACCGGCTCCCGGACGCCCGCAGCCGAATCGAGTTTTCCGTGCGCGGGGAATCGCGCTTGCCGGTGGCCCTGGCGAGTATGACGGCGAAGTACGTCCGCGAACTCTCCATGGCGGCCTTCAACTCCTGGTGGGGCGACCGCTGCGCGGGGCTCGAACCCACCGCCGGATACCCGGTCGATGCGGTGCGCTGGCGGCGCGACGCCGAGGCTGCCGTGCAGGCAGCGGGCCTCGACTGGGACGACCTCTGGCGAAAAGCCTGACCTGGCCAGGCCGCCCAATCGCACGAGCGAGGTGGAGATGCCAGCCCGGCATTCAGGAAGCCCAGTCGCGTGAGCGACGGGGGCCGAGGCCACGTCCAGCGCGGATCAGCCGTACGCCTTACGGCATTACGCTTCCTGACCAGGAAGCCCAATCGCGTGAGCGATGGGGGCTTGCCCGCCTCGCCGACGGGGCAGGCCTGAACCGTCCGCTTGTTTGCCGCCGCGGCGGCCGCCACAATCGCTTCACCATGGCCGCGCTTACGACCCGCCTCTACATCATCCGTCACGCAATCGCCGAGGATGTCTCGCCCGATGGCGACGACTTCTCGCGGCGGCTCACCCGCAAGGGCAGTCGCCGGTTCGCGCGGCTCGTGAAGCGACTTGCCCGCGCCGGCATCGAGGTGGACGCAATCGCCACGAGCCCCCTGGTGCGGACGCGCCAGACTGCCGAGATCCTCTCCGACGGCCTGCCTGGCCGGCCACCCGTGGTGGTGGTCGAGGCGCTTGCACCGGGATCGGACTGGCATCGCATCGTCGAATGGACCGTGGCCCAGGATGCGGCAACGGTCGCCTGGGTGGGCCATGCCCCGTGCGTGGGCCGGCTGGTAGCGGCGTCGATCGGCGATGGTTCGGCAGCCGTCCGGATGGAGAAGGGGGCGGTGGCGGCGATCTCGTTCGCCGACGGCCTCGGGCACCCCGGCGAACTCGAATGGCTGGCCTTGCCGGATCTCTTCCGACGGGGCTGACCGGTAGCCTGTTGGGGCGTGGCCGGCCGCTGATCCATGCTTACAATGTGGATCAGTCGGCGCCGTCGTGGCGGAACGACGGGTGTGCTCGATGGTTTCGTGGATGGCAACTGGAGAAGGTGACGTGGCAAGCTCGGCTTTCATGTCGGATCGGGGTCTTACGCCTGCCGTCGCGATGGTTCTCGCAGGCCTGGGTCTCTTGGCAGGCTGCGCGCCTGCCGGCGGGCCGATCGCCCGCGAGGATGTGGTGGAGATCGAGACGATCGAGATGGCACCCGCTGCCGGTGGGCCGCCGGCCGCCTCGCCGGCCTCGGATACGGCGCAGGCCATCGACGCCTCGCGGCAGGAAGTCGATGCCCACGCCGCGGCTGCCGACACCGCGATCAACGAGGCGGCCACGCCGGTTGTTGCGGCTCCCGCAGCTGATTCGCCGGCGCGTCAACCTGCTGACGCCGAGAAGGTCGAACTCGGCGATCCCGTGCTCACGGGCGGGGTGCCCGGCACCGGCCCGATCACGCTGGCTCAGGTCGATGCGTGGCTCGCCGATCCGAAGAATGCCCGGGTCCTCTCGCCGGTGCTGCCGCTTGGCCTGTCGCAGGGCTCCGGGCAGATCACCGGGCTCACGGAAAATCCTCTCACCCGCGCCAAGATTGAGCTCGGTCGTCAACTCTATTTCGACACGCGGCTCTCGGCCGACTCGACGGTCTCCTGCGCGAGCTGCCACGACCCATCGATGGCCTACACGGCCCACACGAAGACCGGTGTCGGCATCCGGGGCCAGATGGGCGGCCGCAACTCACCGGTGTCGTTCAACCGGATCCTCTCCGGCAAACAGTTCTGGGACGGTCGCGTCGATTCGCTCGAGGCCCAGGCGGTGGGCCCGATCCAGAACCCGATCGAGATGG